>JBEGJD010000597.1:0-6336 GCA_041184765.1 Verrucomicrobiota bacterium
CGCACGCCCGTCGCGCGCATGAACTCGACCTGCTTGGTCTCGCGGTCCCGCAGCGTCACCGGACGCGGGAGCGTGTAGAGGTGAAACTCGTCGAAGGCCTTCTCGGTCACGGCCGCGTCGGCCGCCATCGCCTGCATCACCATACCCCGCGCGCGCATCGCGACCGGCGGCTGCGGCTGCACGCGGTTCACGTCGCCGGCCATGAGTTTCACCGCGGCGTTTTCAAAAGCCTTCCCGCTCTCGTTGGAAACCGAGATCCAACCCACGATGTCGAGCGTGTCGCCCTTCTCCGGCGCCACGAGGTTGTAGGCGGCCTGCCAAGAGAGCCCGGCGGTGACGTAGCCGAGCTCGGCCTCCACCTTGGCCGCCTGGGGCGCGGCCAGCCGCCACGACAGCGTCGGGCGCAAAATCGCGTCATCGGTCAAAGCCGGGAACAATGGTTCGCCCGGCAGCGAGAAACGCAGACGTCCGTCGACCTCGACGATGGGCGCGGCGGGCTGGCCGCCGGGATTGTGTCCGCTGCGGATGACTCGCCCGCGGACGCGGAACTCCTTGGCGTTCTGGTCGCGCACGAGGAACTCCAGCTCCTTGCCCTCGTGAAGCGAGAGCAGCAGGGACTGCGACATGACGTCCGCGCGGTAGGACTGCTCAAGGATGCGCACCGGCACGCGGCCAGCGGGATCACGGAGAACGACGGAGTCGGGCTCGAGCTGGCCGGTGACGCCGCTGAACGCGAAGGCGGTCTCGCCCGCACGGAGGTCGAGCGGGACCCGTTCGCGGACGACGGCGAAACCCTGGTTGTAGACGGTGAGCGCGGGCTGGGCGGAGGCGGCAACCGCGAGGGCGAGGGCCGCGGGTAAGGCGAGTCTCATGCACGGGATCATGCGGGCATCGGACACGCAGACCAGCCGCGAGTTCGCCTGGAAAGCGCCGAAACGCCCGCGGACCGCGAAACCCCTTGCGCCCGTGTTCGCTTTTTGCGGCCTTCGTGGCCCCTTGGGAGACGCGATGGAATTTCCGCCTGATCACCGACCGCACGCACCGGCCGTCCCGCCGATCGACTTCCGCGCGCAACTCAACGACGAGCAGTTTGCGGCCGTGACGGCGGAACCGGGCCCGCTGCTGGTGCTGGCGGGGGCGGGCTCAGGCAAGACGCGCACCCTCACCTACCGCGTGGCGTACCTGCTTTCGCAAGGTGTGCGGCCGAGCGAAATCCTACTGCTCACGTTCACCAACAAGGCGGCGAAGGAGATGCTGCACCGCGTGCACGAACTCACCGGAGTCGAACCGGCGCGTTTCTGGGGCGGCACGTTCCACAGCATCGGCCACCGCTCCCTGCGTACGCACGGCGAGACGATCGGGCTGCCGCGCACCTTCACGATCCTCGACGCCGAGGAATCCGAGGGCGTGCTGCGGGACGCGGTGGACGAGACCGACCGCGGGTTCTTCAAGGACAAGACTCACCCGAAGCCCGGGCCCCTGCACGCGATCCTGTCGATGGCGCGCAACACCCAGTTGCCGTTGGCTGAGACCGTCTCTCGCTTCTTCCCGCAACACGAAGGCGTGATCGACCGCCTGCCGGCGTTCGCGCGCAAGTACGCGGAGCGCAAGCGGGCCGACAACGTGCTCGATTACGACGACCTGCTGGAGCACTGGCTGGATCTCCTGCGGCGTTCGCCGGAGACGGCGGAGTATTTCGCGCACCGCTTCCGTCACGTGCTGGTGGACGAATACCAGGACACCAACGTGGTGCAGTCGCAGATCGTCGATCTGATCGGCTCCCACCACCGCGTGATGGCGGTGGGCGACGACGCGCAGTGCATCTACACGTGGCGCGGCGCCAACGTGGAGAACATCCTCACCTTCCCCGACCGCCATCCGGGCACGGTGATCCACCGCATCGAGACCAATTACCGCTCGACGCCGCAGATCCTCGCGCTCGCCAACGGCGTGCTCCTCGCCCAGCCCCGCGGCCGGGCGTTCGAGAAGGAGCTGCGTCCACACCGGGCGAACTCGGAGAAGCCTTACTACGTGCAGGCGATGGACGGCCGCGAGCAGGCGCAGTTCATCGTGCAACGCGTGCGCGGCCTCGTCGACGAGGGCTGCTCGCTGAGCGACATCGCGATCCTCTACCGCGCGCACTTCCAGGCCCTCGATATCCAGCTGGAACTCTCGCGCCTGCAGATCCCCTACCAGATCACGAGCGGCGTGCGGTTCTTCGAGCAGGCCCACGTACGTGACCTCGTGGCGATGTTAAGGTTCGTCTACAACCCCTCGGACGCCGCAGCGTGGAACCGCATCGCCGTGCTGCTACCGAAGGTCGGCGACAAAAACGCCCAGAAGCTTCACTCCGCCGCCCGCGACCACGCCCGCCTCCTTCAACAGGACTTCATCGACGCGCTCGCGACCGACGACGTGGCGTCGCGCGTACCCAAGGAGGCCAAGGAGGAGTGGCCGAAGTTCACCGCGTCCCTCTCCCAAGTGCGCGAAATGATGCGCACGATGAAGCCTCACAACGCCGTGGAAATCGCGATCGACGGCTGGTACGGCGACTACCTCAAGGGCGCCTACGCCAACTACGTTTCACGCCTCGACGATCTGAAGTCTCTCATCGGCTTCGCCGCCCGCTTCGAGGAGATGCAAGAGCTGCTTGCCCAGATCATGCTGCTCAACAGCGAGACCAGCGACCGCTCGGCCGACCCCGACGCGGATGCACTTCGCCTCACGACGGTCCACCAGGCCAAGGGTCTCGAGTACGCGGCCGTTTTCCTGATCGGGCTCGCCGACGGCAGTTTCCCGCTGCGACGCGCGATCGAGGCCGGCGACGTCGAGGAGGAGCGACGCCTGTTCTACGTCGCGGTGACCCGCGCGCGCGACGAACTCTACCTGTGTTTCCCCAAGGTGAACACCAAGGGCGGGCCCGCTATGCTGCAGACCCCGAGCCGCTTCCTGCTCGAGCTACCCTCCGATCTCTACCAGCCCCTGCGCGTTCGGCGCGCGACGGCCTGGTAGAGAAGACGCCGTGGTCAAACCACCGTGCCGGGAGGAAGGACGGTGTTTTTCGGAACGACCAGCACTCCGTCGCGAATGATCACGAGGCCGCCCGCGTAGGTACCGTCAGCCTTGCCTTGCGCCGCGAGCACGCAGCCGTCGCCGATGCGGGCGTTTTTGTCGATGATTGCTCCTTGGATGCGGCAATTCCGGCCGACGCCCAGATTGGGCCGGCCGCGGGTGGCGTTATCCTCCAACTGCGCCGGCGTCTCATAATAGTCAGAGCCCATCACGATGCTGTCGGCGATTTTGCTTCCCTCTCCCACCAGCGCTCGGACGCCGAGCACGCAATGCTTCAGGCTGGAATCGGTGAGGATAGAGCCGTCCCCGATGACAACGTGGTCCACATCGCAACGGTTGATCTTGCTGGGCGGCAGGAAGCGGGGGTGGGTGTAGATCGGCGCCGTGGGGTCGAAGAAGTTGAAGGGCGGCAACGGCTGCGCGAGCGCGAGGTTGGCCTCGTAGAAGGCCCGCACGGTACCGATGTCCTCCCAGTACCCCTCGAAAATGTGCGCAAAGAGCTTTTTCTTCCCGAGCAACGAAGGGATGACCTCCTTGCCGAAGTCGGTCATCGGGTTGTCCAACGCCGCCTCGAGGACGGAGCGATTGAAAACGTAGATGCCCATCGAGGCCAGGCAGCGCTTCTCACGGCAGGGCGTGAGATCGCGCTCGAGAACGGGACTCAACGTGAGACTATCGATCACGGCGGGGTCCTTCGGCTTCTCGACGAAGCGACCGATGGCGCGGTCGTCGCCGACCTGCATCAGGCCCAAGCCCGCCACCTTGGAGACCGGGAACGGGATCGCCGCAATGGTGACGTCGGCCTGGTTCGCGACGTGTTCGGCGATGATGCGCCGGAAATCCATCCGGTACAGTTGGTCACCGGACAGGATCAGCACGAGGTCGTGGGGGAAGTTCCGGAAATGGAGAAGGTTCCGCCGCACGGCGTCTGCCGTGCCCTGGTACCAGTCGGAACCGCGCTCGGTCTGCTCGGCGGCGAGGATGTCGACGAAGCCGCCGCCAAAGGGATCAAAGTGGTAGGTGCTCTGGACGTGGCGGTGCAGCGACTGCGTCTGGAACTGCGTGAGCAGGAAGATGCGATTGATCTCACTGTTCAGGCAGTTGCTGATCGGGATATCGACCAACCGGTACTTGCCGGCGAGGGGGACCGCCGGCTTGCAACGTTCGAGCGTGAGCGGATGCAGTCGCGTGCCGCGGCCGCCGCCCATGATCACGGCGAGGACGCGCTTGCGGGTGCTGATCGTAGGAAGGGAGGTCATCGTGTCCGGCTAAAGCCTTGCCGAGGCTCTGGCCCGCTCCCACGTTTCGCGAGCCGAATTTCCCAAGCTGCGAATCATGGCCCACGTTTTTGTCACCGGCGCCGCCGGCTTCATCGGCAGCCACACTGTCGACCGATTGCTCGCCGACGGCCACCGGGTGACCGGGGCCGATAATTTCCGAACCGGCCGGCGGGAAAACCTCACCGGCGCCCTCGCCTCCCCGCGCTTCACCCTGCTCGAACTCGACGTCGCCCGGGAAGGCGCGCTGGCCGCCGCGATGGCGAAGGCGAAACCCGACGCGCTGATCCACCTCGCTGCGCTCGTGAGCGTGCAGGAAAGCATGCGGGATCCCGGGCTCAACTTCGACCTGAACGTCCGCGCCACGCACTTCGCCGCCGAAGCCGCCCGCGCGGCGGGCACGGGCCGGATCGTGTTCGCTTCGTCGGCTGCCATTTACGGCGACGTTGCCAGCCTGCCCGTTCGCGAGGAATCGGCCAAGTTGCCGATCAGCCCGTACGGGGCGGCCAAACTCGCGAGCGAGGCGCTGCTGCTCGGCCACGGCGCAGCCTACGGCCTCACGGTGCGCTGCCAGCGGTATTTCAACGTGTTCGGACCCAGGCAGGATCCCGCGTCACCCTACTCCGGCGTGATCTCGATCTTCGCGCGCCGGCACCGCGAGGGAAACGCGGTAACCGTGCACGGGGACGGCAGCCAGACGCGGGACTTCATCTCGGTGCACGATGTCGCCCGTGCCAACGTGATCGCCGCGACCCATGCGAACGTACATTCCGGTGCCGCCAACATCTGCACGGGACGGGCAACCTCACTCCTCGACGTTCTCGCCGTTTTTCGGCGTCACCATCCCGAAGCACCTCCGGCGATTTTCGGCGAGGCGCGCGCCGGTGATATCCGCCACTCGCGGGGCGACGCGACGGTCGCCGCGACCGAACTCGGCTTCCACGCCGAGGTGCCGGTCGAGGACGGACTCGCCGAATTAATCCGGCTGGGCTGAACGCGCCGCCCGCGCCTTCTCGTAAATCGGCACCACCTGCGGCATCAGCGCCCGCAGCTGAGCAATGCGCTGTCCATCGGAGGGGTGCGTCGAAAGCAGGGCGTCCAGCTTCGAACCCGATGACGCCGCGGCGCCTTTCTTCGCACTCATTTTTTCCCAAAACGTGATCGCCGCGCGGGGATCGTAGCCAGCCCGGGCCGCATAGATCGCACCCATCCGGTCGGCCTCGGTCTCGTTGCCGCGCGAGTGCGGCAACACGCGACCGAGCGTCGTGCCCGCCCCGTAGGCCAGCGCGAAGAGCTGGCGCGTGGCCGGATCATCCGTCTTCGCCTCGACCACCGCCGCGCCTACCGCGCCGATGCCGGCGATCACCATCGCCTCCGACATCCGTTCCGCACCGTGCCGAGCGATGACGTGGCCGATCTCGTGCCCCATCACGGTCGCGAGCTCGGCGTCGTTTTCCGCGAGCTGCATCAGGCCGGTGTAAACGCCCACTTTCCCTCCCGGGAGCGCGAACGCGTTCAACTCCTTGGAATCGAAAACCACAAACTCCCACTTGGCGCCCGGCATCTCATTGCCGACCGCCTCGGCGATGCGACGCCCAATGCGCTGCACTCGGGCATTGGCGGCGGGATCGTGGGAAACCTTCTCCTTTTGGCGGATAGCTTGGAACGATTCCGCGCCGAGCTTCGCCTCGTCGCCCTGGGTGAGCAGGACAAGCGACTTCCTTCCGGTGACCGGATTCGTGTAGCAGCCGGAAAGCAGACTCGAGACTCCGGCCAAGAGCAGCAGCGTCAGGGCTTTTTTCATGGGGATTGGAAAGGCGCCCGGCGCGCGCCGGCTTCAGTGTTTGAAGTGACGGCAGGCCGTGAAGACCATCGCCATGCCGCGGGCGTCCGCTGCCGCGATGACCTCGGGGTCACGGATCGCGCCGCCGGGCTGGATCGCCGCCGTGGCGCCAGCGTCCGCCGCCGCGAGCAGACCGTCCGGAAA
>JBEGJD010000598.1:0-6403 GCA_041184765.1 Verrucomicrobiota bacterium
TCCGGGAGAGCGGCGCCGCCGTGGAAGTCATAGTAACCCCGCCAGCGACCGTTGACGTACTCCTTGTTATAGGGACGCCACGGCGCGGGCCCGAGCCAACGGTCCCAATCACACACATCCAAGCCCGGCTCGGTTTCGGCGGGCAGCCAGTTGTGGCTTTCCTCGAGCTGCAGGATTCCCGCGTGCACGGTGTGGATGCGGCCGAGCTTGCCCCCGCGCGCCAGTCCGGCCGCGAACTGAAAGTTGTCGACGTTGCGCCGCTGCGTGCCGGCCTGGAAGACCCGGCCGTAGCGGTTCACCGCATCGGCCAGTTCCTGGCTTTCGCGCACCGTCATGCTGCAGGGTTTCTCGCAGTAGATGTCCTTGCCGGCCTTGGCGGCGAGGATCGACAATACGGCGTGCCAGCGGTCGCCGGTGGCGATCACCACGGCATCGATGTCCTTGCGGCCGAGCACCTCGAACATGTCGCGTGTCTCCGCGCAGTCCTGATTGTTGTACTGGCGGTTTACCATCACCCGGATCACCTCGCGGCGGGTCTTCTGCACATCGGCGATCATCACGAACTGCACGTCGGCCTGGCTGAGGAATCCCTTCAACACTTCGCGGCCGCGCGGTCCGAGGCCGATGCCGCCGACGACGATGCGGTTGCTCGGAGCGACGGCCCCGTTGAGACCGAGGGCTGATCCGGGGATGATGGTGGGCACGCCCAGCGCGAGGGTGGAGTTACGGAGGAAACGACGACGACTCAGTTTCATGGGGAATTTGTTTCAGGGGTTCCGGCGAACAAAGTGACAACGCCGGTCGCGCGCAATCCGCAAAGCCGTGAACGCACGTCGCTCGACATCAGCGGCGGGGCCGCTTCGCTCCCCACGATGCCCGCCACGCCCGCCCGCGAACGCTTCCTCGAGCTGCTGCACCGCACCGTCGCGGACGGCACCCTGACGAAGCTCACGCTGGGTAAACCCGGCGGCGCAGCGGACGGACCACGCAACCTTCACGTGAGACCGGTGGCGCTCAAATCCGGGCCCCACCTCAGCTTCGTGTGGCGCCATGCCGACCGCGACATCACGAAGAACCACGCTCCCGTGGAAGCGTTGGCGGAGCTGGAAAGGCTTATTGGAAAAGACTTCCTCGACGCGCACCTTTTCGCCGCGGACGTCAACGCGCAGCTCGAATGCCGGCCCGACGGCACCGCGAGACTCCGTACGATGCGAGCCGCGGACACGGCGGCTCCGGTGGGAGTCGGTCACGATCGCGCCAAACGCCACCCCGTGCCCGCCGACGCCCGCTGGCTGTGCGAGCTCGGGGTGACCAACGCGCAGGGGCGTCCCCGCGAGGGCATGGCGGACAAGCTCCGGCAGGTGCAGCGCTTCGCGGAGTTGCTGACACCGCTGATCGATGAGGCGTTCCCGGAAGCGCGCCCGGAAGGTGCCCCACCGTTGCGCCTCGTCGACGCCGGTAGCGGTAAGGGATACCTCACATTCGCCCTCGCTGAAGTGCTGGGCGTGCGGGCACGAATCATCGGCATCGAGCTGCGGCCCGCGCTGGTGGAACTGTGCAACCGCGTCGCGCGCGATTGCGGGTGGGAAACCCGGCTAGGTTTCGTCGCCGGCGGAATCAAGGAAGTGCCGACGACCGGCTGTGACGGCCTGATCGCGTTGCACGCCTGTGATACCGCCACCGATGACGCTCTGGCGCTCGGCATCACGGCCGGTGCACGGTTGTTGGTTGTCGCCCCCTGCTGCCAAAAGGAACTGCGGCCGCAGCTCGCTCCCGCGCCGGTGCTCGCGCCGGCGCTGCGGCACGGCATCTTCGCGGAGCGTCACGCGGAATTCGCGACCGATGCGCTGCGGGTGTTGCTGCTCGAGTGGGCGGGGTACCGCGCGCGAGCGTTCGAGTTTATCTCGGGCGAGCACACCGCCAAGAACCTGATGATCGCGGCCGTAAAAGCGCGGGAACCCGGCGACCCGGCGCGCGCGCAGGCGGCGCGGGAACTCGCGGCATTTTACGGCGTGAAGCACCACGCCCTCGCTAAGCACCTCGGGCTGGATCTCGCAGTGAAGCCATGACTTGGGAGGAGCTCGATTGGGACGCGCTGGCGCGCCTGCGACGCCGCTTCATCGGCGAGGAACCGTTCGACGGGCCCTACTGGGTGAGCGAATCGCAGATCGCGAGCTACGACTTCACCTACGGCGAGCGCATCGGCTGGAAATGGGATCAAGTCCTGCGGGAGCTACGACTGCGCGGCTGGCGGCCGCCGTCCGGACAGGTGCTCGACTGGGGTTGCGGCAGCGGGGTGGCCTCGCGCCGGCTCCTGCGGGAGTTCGGCGCGGAATGGTGCACCGGACTCACCGTCTGGGATCACTCGCCGCTCGCCGCGGATTTTGCGGTGACGGCGACCGCCCGGGAGTTCGCCGGGCTGCCCGTGGCTCAGGCGACGCCGGGGCTGCTGGCCGGCGAGGACCCCGTGGGGCTCCTCGTGATCAGCCACGTGCTGAACGAACTTCCTCCCGCGGCGTTGGAATCGCTGCTCGCGCTCGCCGCGAGGGCCAGCGCGGTGGTCTGGGTGGAATCAGGGTCCTCCGCGGTGTCACGAGCCCTCGGCGCGACGCGAGAAAAGCTGCGGGGAAATCTTCACGTGATCGCGCCGTGCACGCACGACCACGCTTGCCCGGTGCTCGCGCCTGGTCGCGAGCGCGACTGGTGCCATTTCTTCGCCCCGCCGCCGGCGGGGATCTTCGCCGACTCCGGCTGGGTGAAATTCGGCCAGCGTGCCGGTATCGACCTCCGCAGCCTCCCCTACTCCTTCCTCGCGCTGGATCGACGAAAGCCCGCCGAGGAACGCGCCGGGCTTTCCCGGGTGATTGGTCGCGTCGAGCACCTGAAACCGCACGCGCGCTGGCTGAACTGCGACGCCGACGGCCTCGCCGAACTCGAGTTGCCCAAGCGCGCCGACGCGCGACTTTTCAAGGAGCTGGACCGAACACGGGAACCGCTCGTCTATCGTTGGCGGCGAGAAGGCAGCCGCGTGACCGGCGGCGAGGCGGCGGGCGCGACGTGCTGAACGCCGGCACGTTCACGGCCGGAAGTGCTTTGGAAAGAGCGGGATGTTCTCGAAGTGCAGGACCTCCAGGGGACCCTTGCCCTCGACCGCCGGCACCACTTCCACCACATCGAGCCGGAACGTGCGCGGTTTCTCCCGTAGCCTCCTCAAGTACGAGGTGATCGCGCGCCGCAGCACGTTTTTCTTACGTCGGTTCACCGCGTAATAACCCGGCACGAACGCGCCCCGGGCCCGGGCCTTCACCTCGACGAAGACCAGCACGTCGCCGTCATGCGCCACCAGATCGAGTTCCTCCCGCCGGTCATCCGGGTTACGCCAATTGCGGACGGCGATCCGGAAACCGCGCTCTTTTTCCAGCCACCGCGCCGCCGCCTCCTCCGCGGCCGCTCCGGTGTCGACTTTCCCGCGCGACGTGAGCGCAAAAAGACGACGAAGGAGGGCGAACATGGCAGGGGCGCTCCACGGCAGTCCGCCGCAGGCCCGCGGCTTTGACAACCCCGCAGGCGCCCCGCAGCGTCCGATCACCTCCATGGCCTCGCTCTCCCCCTCCGGCACCCTGCGGCGCTCCCTGCTGATCAAGGTCATTTCCAAGGCCGTGCCCAGCCGGGAGGACGTCGCCTCCGTGATCGAGCTCACGGCGTCCAAGGTCGTCGAGGCGCTGCAGGCGCAGTCGATGACCCTGTACCTGGTCGAGGGCACGGAGATTGCGTTCAAGCATGTCTACTACTCGCCGTCCTTGTGGGCCGGGGATTCGGCGAAGGAAAAACACTTCCAGGAGACGGCTTCCAAACTGCTCGCGATGCGACTGCCGACCGGAACCGGAAACGTCGGCAAGGTGATCCAGACCGGCGAGCCGCTGTTCTTCAGCCAGAGCGATAACCCTCAGCAGATGACCTCGCTGGCAAAGACCACCGGCTTCGAGGTGAAGTCGATGCTCACGGTGCCGCTCAAGACGACCATCACGCTGGGTGCGATCCAAGTCCTGAACAAGGAGCCCGCCACGGCCACCAACTGCGAATTCACCGCCAAGGACCTCGAGTTGCTCAAGGAAGTCGCCGAGTACTCCGCCGCGCTCATCCACCGCATGGTGGACCCCAAGTTCACGCCCGCCGCCGACGACACCGCGCGTTTCATCTCCCGCCTGACCGACCTTCCGCTCGTCACCCGCCTGGAGGAAATCGAGATCGACGAGAAACTGATCGAGGTCACCGGTGACGCGATCATCCGCCGCGAGGGCGTGTTGCCGTACAAACGTCTCGGCCCGAGTTCGATCGCAGCGTTGATGACCAACCCGTTGGACTACGCCCGGCGGGAGGCCTTCTCGCAGGCGACGGAATCCTCGATCGAGGAGGTGCGTGTGGTATCGGCCACGCTTTTCGAAGCGCTGCTCAGGAAGCTCTTCAAGGAGGCCAAGGCGGGCCCCGCCGCGACCGAGGACGTGGACATATCCTCGGTCGCCGAAGTCATCAGCACCGCCTACACGGAGGACGGCAAAGGCGACATCTCCGCGGCCGACCTCGAGGGAGAGGACTCCGCGCCAGTCATCCAGCTGGCCAACCGTATCATCGAGGACGCCTACGTTTCCGGCGCGTCCGACATCCACATCGAGCCGATGGAGAAGGATCTGCTGGTGCGCTACCGCGTCGACGGCCTTTGCCAGGAAAAACTCCGGCTGCCCAAACAGGTCACGGGCGCGATGGTCGCGCGCCTGAAGATCATGTGCAACCTGGACATTTCCGAGCGCCGGCTGCCGCAGGACGGACGCATCGTCTTCAAGAAATTCACGAAGAAGAACATCGACATCGACCTGCGCGTGGCGACCGGCCCGATGAACCACGGCGAGAAGGTCGTGATGCGCATTCTCGACAAGCAGAAGACCACCTTGCCGCTGCCGGCGCTGGGGTTCTCCGAGGAGAACCTCGCGAAGTACCGCGACTGCATCCGCCAGCCCTACGGCATGATCCTGCATTGCGGCCCCACGGGCTCGGGCAAGTCGATGACCCTCTACTCGGCGCTTTCGGAGGTGAACACGCCGGACGTGAACATCCAGACCGCCGAGGACCCGATCGAGTACACGCTGCCGGGCCTGAACCAGATGCAGATGAACCGGCAGATCGGCCTGACCTTCGCCCGGGCGCTGCGCTGTTACCTGCGCATGGACCCCGACATCATCCTCGTCGGCGAAATCCGCGACGAGGAGACGGCGAACATCGCGGTCGAGGCCGCACTCACGGGTCACCTGCTGGTCTCAACCCTGCACACGAACGACGCGCCTTCGACGGTCGCCCGCATCGGAGAGATGGGCGTCGAGCCGTTCAACATCTCCGCGTCGCTGATCTGCGTCTGCGCGCAGCGTCTCCTCCGCCGCGTGTGCAAGGGCTGCAAAGTCCCCTATGAGCCACAGGGCCGGGAGAAGGCCCTGCTCGAGAAGGCGATCGGCTGGAGCGGTCAGGTCTTCAAAGCCAGCCAGCACGGTTGCCCCGCCTGCGGCGGTATCGGCTACAAAGGACGCGTGGGCATCCACGAGCTCATGACGAACTCCGAGGAGCTCACCGAGGCCATCAACAAGGAGGTCGAGGTCGCCGAACTGAAGCGCATCGCGATGAAGAACGGCATGAAGACCCTCCACCAGGACTCGATGCTCAAGGTGAAACAGGGCCTCACCACCCTCGAGGAAGCCCTCGCCAACGTCCCGCCCGACCTGATCACCTGATGGGGAATCAGGCCGGCGCCGGCTGCGTGGCGGCCGTTTGCGTGGCGGACTGGCGGGCCTGGCGGACGGAATCGGCGAGGGTGGTCGGCTGTGCCTCGGCCTCGCCGCGCTCGGCGTTGAACTTCATGGAGACGGTCTTCGAGACGCCGCGCTCCTCCATCGTCACGCCGTAGATCGCCTGCGCCGCGGAGACGGTGCGCTTGTTGTGCGTGATGATGATGAACTGGGAATCATCCACGAACTTCCGCAGCAGGTCGGTGAAGCGGCCGATGTTCGACTCGTCGAGCGGAGCATCCAGCTCGTCGAGCAAGCAGAACGGCGACGGCTTCACCATGTAGAGGGCGAAGAGCAGCGCGACCGCGGTGAGCGTCTTTTGTCCGCCGGAAAGCAGCGAGATGCCCTTGAGCTTGGTGCCCGGCGGCTGCGCCACGATCTCGATGCCACTCTCGAGGATGTCCTCCGCCTGGATGAGCTCGAGGTGCGCCCGCCCGCCGCCGAACAGCGTGTGGAAGGTGTACTCGAAGTTCTTCCGGATCTGCTCGAAGGTCACTTGGAACTGCCGGAGCGAGGTCTGGTTGATCTCGTCGATCGCCTTGATGAGCTCGGCCTTCGCGGTGTTCAGGTCG
>JBEGJD010000599.1:0-6332 GCA_041184765.1 Verrucomicrobiota bacterium
CGAGCTCGTGCGGCGTCACGACGTCTGGTTCGCCGTGCTCAAGAACGTCCGTGCGGGCCTTATGCCGCCGCGCGAGGAAGGCGCCGCGCGGCCCTCGCCCGCCGAGATTGAGACGCTCTCCGGTTGGATAAAGTACGAGGCCTTCGGCATCGACCCGGCCGACCCCGACCCGGGACGCGTGGCGCCGCGGCGCCTCAACCGTGTCGAATACCGCAACACGATCCGCGACCTCACGGGATTTGATTTCAACAGCGAGGTGGAGTTCCCGCCCGATGACACCGGCAACGGCTTCGATAACAACGGCGAGGTGCTCACGGTCTCGCCGTTGCTACTGGAGAAGTACCTCGCGGCGGCGGAGACCATCGTCGAGAAGGCTGTGCCGAAAGTCGCGCGCGTCGTCCGGGAGCGCGTGTTCGCCGGTCGCGAATTCCGGGCGCAGAGTGGATCCGGCGCCGGCGACCAACTCAACGCCCGCCGCGCCGTCACCGTTTCCCGCTCCTTCGAGGTCGATCAGGCCGATCGCTACCAGGTCATCATGGATCTCGAGACGCGCGGCACCTTTGACTTCGACGGCAGCCGCTGTCGGCTCATCGCCCGCATCGACGGTGAGGAGAAATTGAACGAGCTGGTGGTCTGGTCGGAGCGTCGCCCGCTCCGTCGTGAGTTCGAGGTGGAGTGGCGGCCCGGCCGCCACGTGATTTCCTTCGAGGTGGCGCCGTTGTCGCCCGCCGACGAGGGAACCGCCGCCGCCGGACGCCCGCAGAGCGTGCAGGGGCAGACCAACGTGACGATGCGGGTGGGCTCGGTGACCGTGCGCGGCCCGCTCAGCCCGCAGCATTGGATCGCGCCGGAAAACCACGCGCGGTTTTTCCCCGGACCTGCGGTGGGTGCCGATCTCGCGGAACGCGACCGGCGTGCGGGTGAGTTGCTGGGGGCCTTCGCGACGCGGGCGTTTCGTCGTCCGGTCGAGCCCGGGACGGTGAACCGGCTCGTCAGCATTGCCCGCCAGACCTACTCCGGGGACGGACGGACGTTCGAGGAGGGCGTGGGGCGCGCCATGATGGCGGTGCTTGCCTCGCCACGGTTCCTTTTCCGGGTCGAGACCTCCGAGCCGGGCGCTCCTGCCGGACCGCACGCGCCCTTGGACGAATGGTCGCTGGCCTCGCGGCTATCGTATTTCCTCTGGTCGACGATGCCCGACGACGAGTTGTTCAAGCTCGCGGGCCGCGGTGAACTGCGGCGCAACCTCCGCGCCCAGGTCGACCGTATGATCCGTGATCCGAAGGCGCAGGCCTTCGTGCGCAACTTCACCGGCCAGTGGCTGCAGGCCCGTGACGTGGAATCGGTGCCGATCAACGCGCGCGTCGTCCTCGGACCGAACGCGCGGCCCAACCGCGACGGCCGGGTGGAGTTCGACGGCGCCTTCCGGCGCCTGATGCGCTCCGAGACCGAGGCCTATTTCGACCATGTCCTCCGCGAGGACCGCAGCCTGCTGGAGCTGGTCGATTCCGACTACGCCTTCCTGAATGCGCGTTTGGCGGAGCACTACGGCGTACCGGGCGTCGAGGGTGACGAGATCCGCAAGGTCACGTTGCCGCCGGGCAGCCCGCGCGGTGGTGTCATCACGCAGGGCACCGTTCTCGCTGTGACCTCGAACCCCACGCGTACCTCCCCGGTGAAACGCGGGGTGTTCATCCTCGACAACATCCTGGGAACGCCTCCACCGCCGGCCCCGCCGGACGTACCCGACCTCGAGGAGGCGCGGAAGGAGTTCAAGGGCCGTGAACCGAAGCTGAGCGAGATGCTCGCCGCCCATCGCGCCAACAAGCTTTGCCATTCCTGCCACTCGCGGATGGACCCGCTCGGGCTCGCGCTGGAGAACTTCAACGCGCTCGGTGGCTGGCGCGATACCGACGCCCGTCAGCCGATCGAACCCGCGGGCGAGCTCATCACGGGCGAGCGCTTCGCCGATATCCGTGAGCTGAAGCGGGTCATCGCCCGCGAGCGCGCCGCCGACGTCTACCGCTGCTTCACCGAGAAGCTGTTCACCTACGCGCTTGGGCGCGGCATCGAGCACCACGACAGCCACACGATCGAGGGCATCACCCGCGGTCTGATCGAAGGCGGCGGCCGGATGTCGATCGCCCTGCTGGGAGTGATCGAGTCACCGGCTTTCCAGCGTCGCCGGGTCACGCCCGCCGGGGCCGCGTTGTCCCAAGCGCACTGAGATCGCCGGACCGGCAATCCGCGTTGGACGAATGGAACAATTCCCGCATGGTTTAACCGTTACCTGCTCTCGCCGATGAAGACCCCCGCCTTCCCCGTCGTTGCCCGCGCTTCCGATGCCGCCGTGACCCGCCGGCGCTTTCTCCGCGGAGTCGGCGCGTGCCTCACCCTCCCGCTGTTCGAGACCGCCCTCCGCGGATCGCCGACCGCGGCGGCCGGTGGTCAGTCCCTCGGCGTCACGCCCGGAGGCGCGCCGCTGCGCATGGCCTTCGTGTATTTCCCCAACGGCGCGCATCAGGACAATTGGTGGCCGACCGGCGAGGGGGCGAATTTCCAGCTCGGTCGGACAATGGAGCCGCTGGCGTCCCTGAAGGGTTCGATCCAGGTGTTGGGCGGTCTCGACCACAAGAATGCCACCGCGGGCAACGATGGCGCCGGCGATCACGCTCGCGCCAACGCGACCTTCCTCACCGGCGAACGCGCGCGGAAGACCGACAGCACCGACATCCGGGTCGGCGTCTCGGTCGACCAGATCGTGGCGCAACGCATCGGCCACGCCACCCGCTTCCCCTCACTCGAACTTTCCTGTGATGCCGTGCGCAAGTCAGGCCGCTGCGACTCCGGTTACTCCTGCGCGTACCAGTACAATCTCGCATGGTCGTCGCCGAACACGCCGGTGGCGCCGGAGCCGAATCCGCGCCTCGTGTTCGAGCGTTTGTTCGGCAGCGGCGCGCCGGGTGAGCGGCAGAGCAACTTCGAGTCGCGCCAGCGCACGCAGCGTTCGCTGCTCGACTTCGTCATGGACGACGCTCGCGCGCTCCAGCGCCAGTTGGGTGGACGCGACCGCGACAAACTCGACGAGTACCTGACAGGAGTCCGGGAGATCGAGCGCCGCATCGAGCGCACCGAGCGTTTCGGCGCGCTGCCGCAGCCCGGGATGGAGACGCCCGCGGGCATCCCATCCGACTACGGTGACCACATGGATCTCATGTACGATCTGCTCGCGCTGGCGTTCGAGACCGACTCGACCCGCGTGGCGACCCTCCTGCTCGCGGGCGACGGCAGCAACAAGGCCTATCCCCAGATCGGGATCCCCGAGGGGCACCACTACTGCTCGCACCACCGCAACGACGCCGAGCTGATGGACAAGATTGCGCGCATCGACCGCTACTACATGGAGCGGTTCGCCCGGTTCCTCGGCCGACTGGACGCGAAGAAGGACGTCGACGGCCGCTCCGTGCTGCACAACTCGATGATCGTCTACGGGTGCGGAAACTCCGACGGCAACCGGCACACGCACCACAACCTCCCCATCGTCCTCGCGGGTGGCGGTGGCGGGACGCTCAACCCGGGCCGCCATGTGCGTCTCGGCAGCCAGCCGATGAGCAACCTCTTCCTCGGCATGGTCGATCGCATGGGCGTCACCGGCGTCACCCGCATCGGCGACTCCTCCGGCCGGATCGTCGGCGTTTAAACTGCACCCCGCGCGGGCCGTTTTCTTTTGGGGCCGCTCTGGTGTAGCTGAGGCCATGTACCCTCCGTAGGCCCGGCGAAGGAGGGCCCGCCTCGGATGCGTCCGCGGGCTCGACCGTCGAAGCTGTTTTGGAAGGCCGCGGACTTTTCACCGCGGATTTCGCTGACGGTGCGGATGGGAGGACTGGCCTGAAGGTGTCTTCGAAATTCGAGGTCCTTCTGTTTCAAGTCCGTCTGGGTTCGACGCACTCCGTGATCGCTTCGCGACGGGGCAACCACGGATCGACACGGATGCACACGGATTCGATCCCTGGATCGCTTGGCCTTTTCGTCCTCAAAAAACCGGTGAACCACGAATGGACACAAAGGGGCACGAATCAGGCCGCCTAGGCTGCGTCCGCGGGCCCGACCGTCGAAGGTGTTTTGGAACGCCGCGGACTTTTAACCGCGGATTTCGCTGACGGTGCGGATGGGGGAAATGGCCTGAAAGTTTCCCTGAACCTCCCGGCCTTTTTGTTTTTTTAAAGCTCGGTATGGCGTGATGCACCGCGGAAGCGGTCTGCGTTGAGGCAGCCAGGGATCAGCACGGGTCCGATCCCTTGGTCCTTTGGACCGTTCGTCCCTCGGTCCCTCGTTAACTGCCTGCTCCGTTGCCTCGGTTAATTCCCGTTATCGCTCCGGGACTGCCGGCAGCCGAGGGTTTCGCCCGAGTTGGTTCAGCTCAGGCGCGGGCATGGCTGCCGCCGAGGCGCACATCCATCCAGACCGCCAGGGCGAGTACGACTCCACGGGCGATGAACTTGGCCTCCGGGGCGACGGCGAGGAGCGTCATGCCGTTGAGCAGCGCCGCCATGATGAGGGTGCCGGCGAGAACCCCGAAGACCGTGCCGCGGCCGCCACGGAGCGCGGTGCCGCCGATGACGCACGCCGCGATTGCGTCGAGTTCCATCAGGTCGCCGACGGTCGTGGTCGAGGCGCCCGAGTAAGCGGTGGTCATGAAGCCTGTTAGCGCCACCGCGACACCCATCAGCACGTAGGCGGTGATCAACACCCGTGGCACCGGGATGCCGGAAAGGACGGCGGCCTCCTCGTTGCCTCCGATCGCGTAGAGGTGGCGCCCGAAGGGCGTGTGCCGCGTGAGGAAGTAAACGCCACCGGCGGTCGCAGCGAGGATCACGAGCGGCAGGGGTAGCCCGCGGAACTGGTTGCAGACGACGACCAGGCCGAATGTGCCGCCAGCCGCCGCGATCCAGCGCAACGCGAGCGTTCCGGTCGTCGCAACCGGGAGTCCGTGCGCGATGCGGGCGCGGCGGGAACGCCAGCCGGCGAGTCCGAGTACCGCGAGCACCGCCGCGGCAAGCGCCAGTCCGGCCGGGGCGGGAAGGTAGTAGGTGGTGAGCAGCGAGTAGAGGTTGTCCTGGTCGCCGCGCGTCACCGGCACGGTGGAGTTTTGGATCACCAGCCAGAACAATCCCTTGAAGACCAGGAGCCCGCCGAGCGTGATGATGAACGCCGGGATGCGTTGCCGCACGATGAGCGCGCCCATCAGAGCCCACAAGATGACGGCGACCAGCGCGCCCGCGGCGAGCGCCAGCGGCGCGGGCCAAGCCTGCTGGGTGGCGAGCACCGCGGCGAGTCCGCCGATCAACCCCACGCCGCTACCGACCGAAAGGTCGATCTGCCCGGTGAGCAGGATCATGAACATGCCGAGGGCGAGCGTGCCCGTGATCGAGAACTCGACCAGCAGTTGGGTGAGGTTGCGCGGCCCAAGAAACGCGCTCTCGCGCAGCGCGAAGAACACGCAGATGCCGAGCAGGGCCAGCGGCATCGCGAGGGTCTGGAGGCGGGCGGGGTTTTTCATCCGGGGTAACTACGGGGCGCGGAGAAAATAGATGGCGGTCGACGAGGTTGGGGGAACCACGAAACGCACGAAAAGCGCGAAAGATGGAATCCGGAAGGCGCGGACCGAAGGCAGTAAACCGGCGGAGCTAACCACGAATTCACACGAACGAACACGAATGGTGTGCATTCGGGAATGGCCTTGGTGTAGCCGCGGCCGCCCGCCGCGGATCATGCGCGAGATGCCTTCTCCGCGATATCCGTTACCTCCTGTCGAGCCGGCGCCGCTTTCGCGCTCAGCGCTCCTTTCGCCCTATCCTGTCCGTGCGGCCCATGGCGGCGGCGAGGAGCGCTTCCTGGCTGAAATCGCTGCGCGCAAACACGCCGCCGACGCGTCCGCCCGCGAGCATCACTATCCGGTCGCTCATTCCCATCAGTTCGGGCAGTTCGCTCGAGACGAGAAGCACGGCGAGGCCGTCGTCGGTGAGCCGATTGATCAATTCGTAGATCTCCAATTTGGCGCCGACGTCGATGCCGCGGGTCGGTTCGTCGAGCATGACGACCTTCGGTGTCGTCATCAGCGCTTTCCCGAGCACGACCTTCTGCTGGTTGCCGCCGGAGAGCCCGGCGGTCCGCGCCTCCAATCCGGGTGCCTTCACGCGCAGGGCGTCGAACATCCGTTGGTTCTCCGCGTGCTCTGCGGCCTGATCGATCCGGCCCGTCGCCCGCGTGAAACGGCGCAAGCTGGGAAGCGAGAGATTGAAGCCGACCGACTCCCCGAGCACGAGCCCGTG
>JBEGJD010000600.1:0-4095 GCA_041184765.1 Verrucomicrobiota bacterium
GGTGGATCCGCGCGACTATCCGGTCCAGCCCGCGCGGTTTCCGGCGGCTTACCCGCGCGAACATCCGAAGGAAAAGTACCCGGGCCATTACACGCTCAACGACAACACGCAGCGCGACTGCGTGATGACCTTGCTGGAGGCCGCGCGCCGGACCGGGCGATCCGAGTACCGTGCGGCGGCCCTGCGGGGCGGCGACTTCCTGCTCCTTGCGCAGCTGCCCGAACCGCAGCCGGTGTGGGCCCAGCAGTACAACGCGCGGCTGG
The DNA here is from genome assembly GCA_041184765.1 of Verrucomicrobiota bacterium. Classification (GTDB taxonomy): domain Bacteria; phylum Verrucomicrobiota; class Verrucomicrobiia; order Opitutales; family Opitutaceae; genus ER46. The sequence continues at coordinate 264 of JBEGJD010000600.1, forward strand.
AGCCGGCGTGGGCTCGCGCGTTCGAGCCGCCTTGCGCGGTCTCGGGAGAAAGCGTCGGTGCGATCCGGCTGCTGATCGACCTGCATCTGGAGACGGGCGAAGCCCGGTATCTCGAGCCGATTCCGCGCGCGATCGCGTGGTTCCGTCGCTCGGAAATCGCCCCTGGCCTGTGGGCGCGGATGTACGAGTTGCGCACCAACACCCCGATCTACGGGGACCGCGACGGGAAGATAAAATACCGTGTCGAGGACCTGAGCCCCGAGCGACAGACGGGCTACTCTTGGAAGGGACCGTACGGCTTTCCCGCGGTGGAGAAGTACCACGCCGAGGTTGTTTCCGAAGGTCGGGAGCAGGTGCTCGCCGGACGAGCGGCCGCGGCGACCAAGGCCCGTACCCCGGCGGCGCGGGCCGCACGCGCCAAGGCGCTCGAATCGCGGGTGCGGGAAATCGTCGCCGCCCTTGATGCCGAGGGGCGATGGTTGGCTCCAGCGGGCCGCCGCAATCCGGAGCCTCAGATCACGACGAGCCTGTACATCACCAACCTTGGCGTGCTTTGCGACTACCTCGAGGCGGTGAAGTAGCCCGCCGCCGTCCGACGCACTTGCCTCATCCCTCGGGCAGGCCGATTGTTTTCCCATGACCAAGCCCTCGCTCCAGATGGTGCACGGCCAGCCCTCGTGGGTCGTGCGTTCAAGCCATGTCCACGCCTGCCTCACGCGTCTTGGGGGGCACCTCGGGCCGGTTTCGTTCCGGCTCGGCGGCCGTACGGTCAGTCCTTTTTCCGTCGCGCCGTGGGCGGAGGAGCCGGAGGCGCGGAAAACGATCCCGCTGCTGAGGGCGTTGCGCGGTGATTTTTTCTGCGCGCCGTTCGGCGGCAACGGCACGCCGTGGCGCGGCGAGCGGCATCCGCCTCACGGCGAGCCGGCCGGGGCGAACTGGCGGCTGGCGGGAATCGAGCATGCCGATGACGCCGTGACCCTGCGCGCGCGGATGGACCTGCGGATCCGCCGCGGACGCGTCGAGAAGATCGTCCGCCTCCCCGAGGGCGAGTCCGTGGTCTACCAGCGCCATGTCATTTCCGGCGCACGCGGGCCGATGACGCTCGGGCATCACGCGATGATCAAGTTTCCCGACCAGCCCGGATCGGGCGTGGTCAGCACGAGCCGCTTCACCCGGGCGCAGGTTTTCCCCGGTGAGTTCGAATCGCCCGAAAATCGCGGGTACAACGCGCTCAAACGCGGCGCCACCTTCCGTTCGCTCGCCAAGGTGCCGCTGGCGACCGGGGGTACGACCGACCTTTCGGTGTATCCGGCGCGGCGCGGCTTCGAGGACCTCGTCATGCTCACGGGCGACGCCGCGCTGCCGTTCGCGTGGAACGCCGTCACGTTCCCGGTGCAGCGCTACGCGTGGTTCGCGCTTCGCGACCCGCGCGTTCTGCGGCACACGGTGCTATGGATCTCCAACGGCGGCAGGCATTATGCGCCATGGAACGGTCGGCATACCGGCGTGATGGGAATCGAGGATATCACCGGGTATTTCCACCACGGTCTGGCGGAGTCGGTACGAGCCAATCCGCTCAGCCGGAGGGGTATTCCGACCACCGTGAAGCTGAGCCCCCGCCAGCCGACTGTGGTGAACTACATCATGGGCGCGGTCGCGGTGCCGGTCGGTTTCGACCGCGTGTCCGACATCCGGGCGGTGAAGGACGGCATCGAGCTGGTCGCCGCCAACGGCAAACGCGCCCGCGCCGAAGTCGACCTGGCTTGGCTCGGCGGTTCCTGATCAGGACTTACTTCGCGGAGTTGTGGCCCACGGAAGGCACGGAAAACCCGGAAGATTTCGGCGACTGCAGGTTCATGTGCGGTGCCGGACCAGGGCGAATGGGGAAAGCCGGAACGACCGAAACGCGGAATCGAGGGGAGCGCCCTCGGCTATATCGCACGCATTTCGTGAAGCAACCCGGTCGGGTATTCCCTGACGAAAAGCATTCCGTGTAGCCGCCGCGGCCGTTCGCCGCGGACCATGCTGAAACCGCTTTCGCCTGCGGCGGCTGGATCATGCCACCGGTGGAATCACGGGTACAGCAGCGCGGTTTTTCTCCGCCGCTCGTAGTCGGCTAGGCCGGCGGTCCAGCGGGTTTTGATTTTTTCCAATGGCTCGCCGGCCTTGATGGCGGCGAGGGTGGTGTCGTCGCCGAGCAGACGGCCCATGTCCTCGACGCGGAACTTGTCCGGGTAAAGGCGATGCACCGCGAGCGCCAGTTCGATGCCGATGTCGACGACCTGGCAGGCCTCGCGGTCGGTAAGGATCGCGCGCACGCCACCGCATTCGCGGTCCTTGTATTTCAGCGAGGAGGCCGGGCCGGGGTAGAACGGCATGGTCGGCGTGAACTTCACCGCCTCGAAGCGCACGCCGGGCAGGCGGCGGGCGTTGAGCTCGGCGGCGAGCCGGGTGCCGTCGATGTAGGGCGCGCCGACCTGCTCGAAAGGTTTCGCGGTGCCGCGGCCCATTGAGACCGAGGTGCTCTCGAGCAGGCACAGGCCCGGATAAAGCGTCGCGGCGGTGAGGCTGCGCATGGAGGGAGACGGGTTCACCCAGCTCAGGCCGGCGTCGTCGAGCCACTGGTCGCGCCGCCAGTTCTCGCACCGCACCACCTCGAGTTTGGCGCCGAATTTCCGCTCCTGATTAAAAAATACCGCCAGCTCCCCGAGCGTCATGCCGTGACGGACGGGCATCGGGTGGAACCCGATGAAACTAGGCGGGCGGGTCATGACCGGGCCCTCGAACCGGGCGGCCGTGATCGGGTTCACGCGGTCGAGCACAATGAGACGCTTGCCGGCTGCGGCGGCCGCCTCGAGGGCGACGCCGAGGGTGGCGGAGTAGGTGTAGAAGCGCGCGCCGATATCCTGGATGTCGAAGACCAGAGCATCGATTTCACGCAGCTGCTCCGGTTTCGGGGCGCGGGCGCGGATCACGGCGAGGTCGTAATCGGCGGACGACATGCCCGGGGTGCGCTTCGGGGAGTCGCCGTAGAGACTGTAGATCGGAAGCTTGGTCTTCTCGTCGACGGTGTCGCCGACGTGGGCGTCGGCGTTGCCGCGGATCCCGTGTTCGGGGCTGAACAGCGCGACGAGCTTCACGTCCGGCGCGCCGTTGAGCAGGTCGATCGTCGCCCGGCCTTGCCGGTCGCGGCCGCTGTGGTTGGTGATGAGACCGACCCTCAGACCGCGGAGTCGCGCGAAGTCCTCGCGCACGAGTACGTCGATGCCGTTGAGCACCGCCTCGCGGTCCCGTCCCATCGCCTCGGCGGCGAGGGTGGCGATCTCGCGCCGGATCGGCGTGGCGTCACCCTTGCCGTCGGGATGCACGCGGTTGCTGAGAAAGAGGATGAACGTGCGCGCGGCGGGATCGATCCACACGCTGGTGCCGGTCCAGCCCGTGTGGCCGAAGGTCCGGCCGGCGGGTAACCAGCGTCCGCGCGGGCCGGAGTAGCTGGTGTCGATGTCCCAGCCCAAGCCGCGGCGGCTCGAACCGTCGTTCTGCACGCGCGTCATCTCGGCCACGCTGGCGGCGCTGAGCACGCGGACGCCGTCGAGTTCGCCGCCGTTGATCAGCATGCGGCAGAAACGGGCGAGGTCGGCGGCGGTGAGGAACAGGCCCGCATGCCCGGCCACGCCGCCCATGCGGCGGGAGGTGGGATCGTGCACGACGCCGTGGATCATGCGACCGTCGACGCGTTCCGTCGGGGCGATGCGCCCGAGCTTGGCCGCGGGCGGCAGGAAGCCGGTGTCGGCCAGGCGCAACGGGCTGAAGATCTCCTCGCGGGCGTAGA
>JBEGJD010000601.1:0-3611 GCA_041184765.1 Verrucomicrobiota bacterium
TCTCCATCGCCGACTTGGTCTCCTTACCCGGGTTGGCGGGGTCGGGCGCGATCAGCCAGCCCTCATACCGCACGGAGTTGACCGCGTTGAGCGCCTCGTCGTTGCCGAGGAAAGCACGGGCCTTGGCGATGATCTCGGGCTCTTCGGCCGCGCGGGAAATCGCGGCGACGGCGCACAGGCAGAGGAGACGGAGGAGCGAAGTCTTCATGGTGAAGGGAGGGATCACTCCCACTCGATCGTGGCGGGTGGTTTGGAACTGATGTCGTAGACGACCCGGCCGACACCACGCACCTCGTTGGTGATGCGGCTCGAGATGCGCTGGATGATCTCGTGCGGCAGCTTCGCCCAGTCGGCCGTCATCGCGTCGGTGCTCTCCACGATGCGCAGGGCCACCACGTAGTCGTACGTGCGCTCGTCGCCGAAGACGCCGACGGTCTGGACGGGGAGGAATACGCAGAACGACTGCCACACCTTGTAGTAATAGCCGGTGCGCATCATCTCCTCCTGGAGGACGGCGTCGGCGTTCCGGAGGATCTCCAAACGTTGGGCAGTGATGTCGCCCATCACGCGCACACCAAGACCCGGACCCGGGAACGGTTGGCGCCAGACAACCTCGCGGGGCAGCCCGAGCGCGGCGCCGACTCGGCGCACCTCGTCCTTGAACAACTCACGCAACGGCTCGATGAGCTTGAGCTTCATGCGCTCGGGCAAGCCGCCGACGTTGTGGTGCGTCTTGATGAGCGACGCGGGGTTGCCACCGATCGACACGCTTTCGATCACGTCCGGGTACAAGGTGCCCTGGCCGAGGAACTCGGCCTTGCCGTGGACTTCAGCGAACGCTCGAACACCTCGACGAACGTACGGCCGATGATCTTCCGCTTCTGCTCGGGATCGGACACGCCCTTCAGGCGGCGAAGGAAGAGCTTCGAGGCGTCGACCACACGCAGGTCGATGTTGAAGTGGTCGCCGTAAAGCTTCTCGACGAGCTCGCGCTCGCCTTTGCGGAGCAACCCGTTGTCGACAAACACGCACGTGAGCTGGCGCCCGATCGCCTTGTGCAGCAGCGCGGCCGCTACCGAGGAGTCCACGCCGCCCGAGAGGCCCAGCAGCACGCGACCCTTACCGACCTGCGCCCGGATGCCCTCGACGGAGTGTCCGATGAAATCCTTCGCGGTCCATTCGGCCTTCACGCCGCAGACGCCAAGCAGGAAGTTCCGGATCATGTCCACGCCGCGCTCGGTGTGGAACACCTCCGGATGGAATTGTATGCCGTAGAAACCGCGGCGCGCGTCCTCGACCGCGGCGAACGGCGAGTTCTCCGTCGTGCCGATCGCGCGGAAACCGGGAGGAAGCCGCGTGATCTTGTCGCCGTGGGAATTCCAAACGCGCACCTTGCGCGGCAGGCCCTTGAACAGGCGGCCCGCACGGCGGACGGTGAGAACGCCGTGCCCGTATTCGCGGGCCTTGCTGTGCGCGACTTTGCCGCCGAGGAAGTGGCCCATCAGCTGCACGCCGTAGCAGATCCCAAGCATCGGCACACCCAGCCGGAAAATCTCAGGGTCGGGGTGCGGCGCGTTGGCGGAGTAAACGCTTTGGGGGCCGCCCGAGAGGATGATGCCGGCCACGCCGTCGTCGCGCAGCTTCGAGGCCGGCGTCGAGTAGTGGTAGATTCGGGAGTAGACCTCACACTCGCGGATCCGGCGCGCGATGACCTGCGTGAGCTGCGAACCGAAGTCCAGAACGGCGATGACTTGTGGCATGAGGACGACCGGGAAAGTGAGGCTTGGAAAAAGCGAAACGCGGAGCGTGCGCACCCCGCCGCCGCGGTGTCAATGCCGCCTCAGCGGGTGTCGAACCACTTCGGGTCACCCGACGGCGCGGCGTCGGATTCGATGGCGGCCAGGACCCCCGGCACGCTCGTGGCCACGCGGAACAAATCCATGTTGGAGGCCCGGAAGAAACGATCAGCCAGCATCCGGTCGAACAACTGGAACAGCGGGTCGTAGAACCCGTCATGGTTGAGAAACACGCACGGCTTCCGCACCACGTCGAGTTGCCGCAGGGTCAGGATCTCCGCGATTTCCTCCAGCGTCCCCCACCCGCCCGGCAGCGCCACAAAGGCGTCCGCCCGCGTCTCCATGAGAAGCTTGCGTTCGCGCATGGTGATGACCGTCACCAATTCGTCGGCCTCGTCGTAGGCGAGCTCCTTGACCTTCATGAACTCGGGGATGACGCCCACGACGCGCCCGCCCGACTCCTTCACCGCCCGCGCCACGGCACCCATCAGACCGGTGCGTCCGCCGCCATAGACGAGCCCCCACCCGCGGGCGACCATCGCTCGGCCCAGTTCTTCCGCCGCCGCGAAGTACTTGGCGTCGAGCCGGTCGCTCGAGGCGCAGTAGACGCAAAGCAGCTTGGACATACCTCGACGAAGCACGATTGCGCCGCCGGCGTAAGTCTTTTCTCGGCGGTCGACCGCCGGCGAAGGCGCGCCGCGGGATTCTCTCCCGCGGCGCGATCGCGAAATCCTTACTTCGCGGCGAGGGCCGCGTTCACCAGCTCGACGAAGCTACGCGACTCAAGCGACGCGCCGCCGATGAGGCCGCCGTCGATGTCCGACTGCGCCAGCAACTCGGGGGCGTTGGCGGGCTTCATGGAACCGCCGTACAAGATGCGGACCCGCTGCGCGACGGGCTCGCCGAAGAGCTTCACCAGGAGGCCGCGGATGAACGCGTGCACTTCCTGCGCCTGCGCGGTGGTCGCGACCTTGCCGGTCCCGATGGCCCAGACGGGCTCGTAGGCGATGACAACGCTGGTCGCCTGCTCTCGGCTCACTCCCTCGAGGCCCCGCTCCACCTGCGTCTGCACCACCTTCAGCGTGGAACCCGCCTCGCGCTCGGCGAGAGTCTCGCCAACGCAGAAGATGGGGCGCAGCTGATTGCGCAACGCGGCGGCCACCTTCCGGTTCACCACCTCGTCGGTCTCCCCGAAAAGCGTCCGGCGCTCGCTGTGGCCGAGGATGACATACGACGCGAAAATCGCGCGCAGCATCGGCGCGGACACCTCGCCGGTGAATGCGCCATTCGCCTCGTGGTGCATGTTCTGGGCGCCGAGGCGCACCTCGGAGCCTTCGAGCACGCGACCCACCGCCTCGATGGCGGTGAACGGCGGGCAAACGACGACGTCGACCTCGTTCTGTTTGCCGACGGCGGCGACGATCTCCTGCGCGAGCCCGACGGCGTCGGCGGAGGTCTTGTTCATCTTCCAATTACCGGCGATGAGCTTCCTGCGGTTATTCATAATAGGGGGCGGGGCGGATTTCAGGACTCGAGATAAGCGACGCCGGGGAGCACCTTACCCTCGAGAAACTCGAGGCTGGCGCCGCCGCCGGTGGAGCAATGGGAGACCTTGTCGGCCACCTTGAATTTCTTCGCTGCGGTGGCGGTGTCGCCGCCGCCGACGACCGTGGTGGCGCCCTTGGCGGTGGCCTCGGCGACCGCGTCAGCCATGGCGCGTGTGGCGCCGGCGAAGGCATCGAACTCGAAGACGCCCGCGGGCCCGTTCCAGACGATGGTCTTCGAGGAGAGGATGGCCTGCCGGTACAGCTCGAT
>JBEGJD010000602.1:0-4035 GCA_041184765.1 Verrucomicrobiota bacterium
CACGATGGCGATGCGCGCCGGGGCCTCGGCCCTGGTTAGTTTACTGATCCTGCAAATCCTGCTCGGCGCGCAGGTAATCTGGACGCTGCGTAAACCCGAGATGACCACCAGCCACGTGGTGGTCGGAGCTTTGCTTCTCGCGGTGACCTTCTGGCTCACGTGGGTGGCGCACCGTGACCGGATCGAGGGGCCCACACCGCTCGCGACGCCCTCCCGAGCATGACCGCGCCCGCGTCCGCGAGCTTCCGCGACTACCTCGAGCTCACGAAGCCGCGGCTGAGCCTGCTGTCGGTCCTCACGACGCTGGTAGGTTATTTCGCGGCGCGGCCGGCGTGGGACGGAATGAAGTTCACCCTGTTGCTGGCGGGCACCTCGCTCGCCGCCGGAGGCGTGGCGGCCCTCAACCAGTGGCTGGAGCACGAGACGGACGCACGGATGGCGCGCACCGCCGGCCGACCAATCCCCGCGGGCAAAGTCCCGCCGGGATCGGCGTTTGTACTCGGGTGGCTGATGTGTGCGGCGGCGTTCTTCATTCTATTCCTCAAGGTGAACCGCCTCGCCGCGGTCTTCATGTTGCTCACAGCGGTATCGTACCTCGCATGGTACACCCCGGCCAAGCGCTGGTCTGCCTGGAGCACGGAAATAGGCGCGGTGGCTGGAGCCTTTCCCCCGCTGATCGGCTGGAGCGCGGGGGAGGGTCGCGTGTCGGCGCTGGGCTGGATCCTGTTTGGCGTGCTCTATTTCTGGCAGATTCCACACTTCATGGCGGTGGCTTGGACCTACCGACGCGATTACTCGGCCGTTGATTTCCCGATGCTGCCGGTGCGGGACGAGTCGGGCCGCAAAGTGGCCGCGTGGTCGCTGATCAACACACTCGCCCTGCTGGCGGTAAGCCTGCTGCCCTCGTGGATGGGGCTGGCGACGTGGGCCTACGGCGGCGCGGCAGCGTTGCTGGGCGCTTGGTTTCTTTGGCGCGCAGGCTGCTTCCTGCGGGCCGAAGGGCGCGACCAGTCCGCCCGTAAACTCTTCCTCACCTCCATCGCCTACCTGCCGCTTGCGCTAGGTGCGCTCGTCGCCGACCGCCTCCTTTCCCGATGAAAGTCCAAGACATCCCCGCCCTCAACGCCGCCCTCAACGCCCTCGCGACCGCGCTGATGACGGCCGGCTTCTTCTTCATCCGCCAGGCGCGGCTCGCGCCGAATGACACGGCGCGGGCCGGGGCGATCGCCCGGCATCGGGCGAGCATGATCTCGGCAGGAGTGGTCTCGGCCGTTTTCCTCATCGGCTACGTCGCCCACAAGATCCTGGTGCGCGGTGTGCACACGCCGTTCGGGGGCACCGGCGCCATCGCCACCGTGTATTACACGATGCTGATCTCCCACATCCTGCTCGCGATCGCCATCGCCTACCTGGTGCCGCGAACCTTCCTGCTGGCGTTCCGGGGTGATTTCGCGCGTCACCGCGCATGGGCAAAGTGGACCTTCCCGATCTGGTACTACGTCAGCGTGACAGGTGTGCTGGTATACTTCTTCCTCTACCGCTGGTGGCCCGCCGCCGCCGCGAAGGCCTGAGCGCCCCGGCCCGTCAGGTCAGTTGTCGGAGATCCGGTCGTCGGTGAGGCGACCCTGAACCTTCCTCCAAAGCTTCAGCCGATCGATGTCGGCGGCCACGCAGTGGCGGAGTTGCTCAAGGCGGAAGTGCACGTCCAGGGTCTCAAGCAGGCGCTGCTTGATCCGGGCGTTTTCGCAAACGCTGAACGCCGCGATGTCGGCGAAGATGTCCGGGTCGTCGACGGTGCGCAGAAAGTCCGACATCTCCTTGGCGCCACCCGGCGCGAGGCGCAGCTTGACCGCGATCAACCGGGCAAGCTCGGCGCGCAGCTTCTCGTTTTCGGACGCCGAAGCGCCGGGGACGCTGGCCAGCGCCCTAACCCGAATGCGGCGATAGGGTTCCTCCCGGGCGATGGAAAGGACCTCCACGCGGCAAAGCCCCTGCAAGAGGAGGTTAGAGGTGCCGTTGTCGTTTTTCTGGCAGGCGCGAACGATCCCCACCGTGGCGACCCGGTGAGGTGGCTCGAAGGCGTCGGCCTGCTTGGCGCGGCTGAAATCGAGACCAGCAACCGCGAAGAGCCGGTTCGAAGCCAGGACATCGCGCAGCATCTGACGGTACCTTGGCTCAAAGATGTGCAACGGCATCAAGGCCTGCGGAAAGAGCGCCGTGCCCTGCAGGGTCATCACCGGGACCTCCTCGGGAAGCGTGATCTCCATTTCCATGCGGCGACCCTAGACCCAAGTCGTTGAAATTCAACTGGGACAAGGCATGGCACACCGAAACCACGCGGGTGTGCCAAAGGTGAGACAAGGTGGCAGATTTTGCCTGATGGCGCGACTAGCCAAAAACTCAGGACGATTTTTTAAACACTGGTAATCAATGGTTAAAGAAACATGAAAACCCGGCGGCACATGCATTGCTAGCCGGTTCTCCATGAGCCGTATTTTGGGTATCGATCTTGGAACCACTAATTCCTGCATGGCCGTCATGGAAGGCGGCGAGCCGGTGGTTATCCCGAATGCCGAGGGCGCTCGCACAACCCCGTCGGTGGTCGCGTTCACCAAATCCGGCGAGCGTCTCGTTGGCCAGGCCGCGAAGCGCCAGGCGATCACGAATCCGCGCAACACCGTTTTCTCCGCGAAGCGTTTCATCGGTCGCAAGTTCACCGAGGTGCGCGAGGAAGCGCGCAACATGCCCTTCAAAGTCGTGGAGGGTAAGAACGGTGACGCCTACATCGAGGTTCAGGTCGGGGACAAAACGGACCAATTCGCCCCGCAGCAGATCGCGGCGTTCGTGCTGGCGAAGCTGAAGGCCGACGCCGAGGCGTACCTCGGGGAAAAGATCTCCCAGGCCGTCATCACCGTGCCGGCCTACTTCAATGACTCCCAGCGTCAGGCGACCAAGGATGCCGGCAAAATCGCCGGCTTGGACGTGCTGCGCATCATCAACGAGCCCACCGCCGCCTCCCTCGCCTACGGGCTGGACAAGAAGAAGGACGAGAAGATCGGCGTGTTCGACCTCGGCGGCGGCACCTTCGACGTATCGATACTCGAGATCGGCGACGGCGTTTTCGAGGTGAAGGCCACCAATGGCGACACCCACCTAGGCGGCGACAATTGGGACGAAGCCCTTATCACCTGGCTCGTCGACTCCTTCCGCAAGGAGAACGGGATCGATCTGCGCAAGGACCCGATGGCCCTGCAGCGCCTCAAGGAAGAGGCCGAGAAGGCCAAGATCGCGCTGTCGTCCGCCCAGTCGGTCGACATCAATCTGCCTTTCATCACCGCCGACGCCTCCGGGCCGAAGCACCTCAACATGCAGCTCACGCGGGCCCGCATGGAGCAGATTTGCGACTCGTTGTTCGAACGCTGCTCGCAGCCGTTCAAGAACTGCCTGAAGGACGCCGAGCTCACCTCGGCGCAGCTCGACGAGCTCGTGCTCGTCGGTGGCATGACCCGCATGCCGAAGGTCGTCGAGATCGCCCACAAGCTCGGCGGCAAGCCGCCGCACCAGGGTGTGAACCCCGATGAAGTCGTGGCGGTCGGCGCGGCCGTGCAGGGCGGCGTGCTCAAGGGCGAGGTGCGCGACGTGCTGCTGCTCGACGTCACGCCGCTGACGCTCGGCATCGAGACAGCCGGCCAGGTAGCCACGCCGATGATCCCGCGTAACACGACGATCCCGGCGAAGAAGACCCAGGTGTTCTCCACCTACAGCGACAACCAGCCCTCGGTGGAGATCGTCGTGCTGCAGGGCGAGCGCCCGATGTCGCGCGACAACAAGGTTCTCGGCACCTTCCGCCTCGACGGCATCCCGCCGGCGCCGCGCGGCACGCCGCAGATCGAGGTGACGTTCGACATCGACGCCAACGGCATCCTGCACGTCTCTGCGAAGGACCTCGGCACCGGCAAGGACCAGAAGATCACCATCCAGGGCTCCTCCGGCCTCTCCAAGGAGGAGGTCGAGAAGATGACCAAGGAGGCCGAG
>JBEGJD010000603.1:0-3322 GCA_041184765.1 Verrucomicrobiota bacterium
GGCGAGACCACGGTGAAGGTCCGGGCAGACGGTCCCGGCGTGGATTTCATTCGCAAAGGCATGGGCCAACCGGCGCCGACGCCGGCGGTTACCGCGCCCCGGGGATGACTGGCGGAGCAACCGCCGCCGCCCGGGGCTCAACGGCCGCGGCGCGGAAAAGGCGCCACGGTGCGGCCGGTGTGATGCGGCCAGCACCAGCGCGCTAGGGCCGGAAGCAGGATGATGGCTCCGACCATGTTCACCAGGAACATGAACGTGAGCAGCAGCCCCATGTCGGCCTGGAATTTCAGGCTCGAGAAAACCCAGGTGCTCACACCGATCGCGAGGGTAAGGCCGGTGAAAACCACCGCTGCGCCAGCGTCCTTTAGCGCCGCAAACATCGCGTCCTCAAAATACTCGCCGGCGCGCAGGTCGGCGAGCAGCCGCGCAAAGATGTAGATGCCGTAATCAACGCCGATGCCTACTCCCAGCGCGACCACGGGCAGGGTAGACGTCTTCAAACCGATTTCCAGAAATGCCATCACGGCGTAGGCGAGGTAACTCACGATCGCCAGCGGCAGAACGATGCAGAGCGCAGCGCGGACGGACCGGAACGCGATCAGGCAAAGGGCGATCACGGCGCCGAACACCCAGAGGAGAATCGGCTTCTCGGCGGCGGCCACAACCTCGTTGGTTGCGGCCATCACCCCCGCGTTGCCACCGGCGAGTCGGAACCGTGCCTTGGCCGAAGGTCGCGCGGTGGAGAATTCCTTCACGGCGTCAGTGACCGCGCGCAACGTGCCCGACTTGTGGTCCGTGAGGAAGATGAGGACCGGCATAACGCTGGAGTCGGAGTTGAGCAGACCGGTCCCGGTATCGACCGGGCTAACCGCCTGCGCGAGCGCCTGCTTGTTCATCGGCAGCACGCGCCATTTGAGGGAGCCCTCGCTGTAGCCGGAGTTGATTCCCTTCGCCACCGAAGCGAGCGAGAGCACGGATTGCACTCCGGGGATCTCGCGGATCCGTCCCTCGAACTCGTCCATGAGGGAAAGAACCTCGTGGTCGACCGCCGCGTCGGGGGATGCCTCGACCATCACGGTCAGGACGTCGACCCCGATGGTGAACTTCGAGGTGATGACGCCCACGTCGCGGTTGTAACGGGAGTCGGCGCGGAGCTCGGGCACGCCGGCGTGAATGTCGCCAATCTGCACCCGGCCCGACTGTTGCACGCCCCAAGCGCCCAGGGCGAGGCCGGCGAGGATGATGATGAGGGAAGGGCGGGTGCGCATGCCGCGGGCGAGCCGGCGCCAGAGCGCGTCACCGCGTTCCCGCCGCGCGGCAACCCACACGGCGTAGGACCTCGGCAGGTGGAGATACGAAAGCAGGAGGGGCAGCAGGAAGAAGTTGGTGATGGTGATCACGCTCACGCCGAGGCTGGCGTTGATCGCGAGCTCCTGGATCACGGGAATCTTGATCACCAGCATCGTGATGAAGCCGATGGTGTCGGTGAGCAGGGCCACGATGCCCGGCACGATCAGCTGGAGAAACGCCGCGCGGGCCGCCCCGCGTCCGTCCTGTCCCTTGAACACCTCGGTGCGGAACGTGCAGATCTTCTGGACGCCGTGGCTCACGCCGATCGCGAAGACCAGGAATGGCACCAAAATGGAGAACGGATCCATCCCGTAGCCGAGCGCCGTGAGCGCGCCGAGCTGCCAGATCACGGCGACGAGTGAGCAGGCCACCGGGGCTAGCGCCAGTTTCCAGCGTCCGGCGTAGTTCCAAACGAGCAGCGAGGTGACAAGGATCGCCGCCCCGAATAACGTGATGACGCCGTGCGCGCCGTCGCTGACGTCCCCGATGATCTTCGCGAACCCGATGATGTGGACATTCACGCGGCCGGCGGTGTCGGTCTCGATCCGCGTCCGGATTTTTTCCAGCCCGCGCGCGACTTCGGTGTAGTCAACCCGGGCGCCGGTCCGGGGGTCGATTTCCTGCAGCTGCGCGCTGACGATGGCCCCGGTGAAATCGTTGGCGACCAGCTGGCCGAGCTTGCCGGACTTGATGATGTTTTCGCGAACCTTGGCGAAGGCGGCGGGGTTGGGCGCGAAATCGGCGGGAATTACGTTGCCGCCTGCGAAACCGTCCTCGACCACCTCGATGTAGCGGACGTTGGGGGTGAAGAGCGATTGCACCTGCGGGCGGTCGACCGCGGGCAGGAAGGTGACCTCGTCGGTGACGCGTTTGAGCTCGCGGAAGAACTCCGGGGTGAAGATGTCGCCCTCGCGCGCGGTGAGCGCGACGAGCACGCGGTTGGCGCCACCGAAGGCGCCCTGGTGCTTCACAAAGGTATCGATGTATGGATGCCCCTGCGGGAGGGTCTTGTTGAAGCTGGCGTCGACTTTCAGGCGCGTCGCGAGCACGGCCATCGCGGCGGTAAGGACGAGGAATACCGTCACCAACACGGTCCGATGGCGGAACATCCAGTCGGCGAAGCGCTCTATCGCCGGAGCGCGGGTTGGAGGGTGGGCGCTCAAGGAAGTTGAATCAGCGTGGCTCCGGCCTCGCCGAGGCCGAGCACCCGGCCGTTGCCGAGATCAAGTAACTCGGCCACTCCCGTGGTCGGGGCGCCGGCGGGTGTCGAGAGGGTGAGGCCGCCATCGGCGCTGAGGTAGAGATGGCGGGCCTGACCGGCGAGGAGGACGCCCTTCCCGGCGACCGGCACCGCGCAGGCGAGGAGCACAGGCGCCGCGCCCGAAGTTTCCTTCCACGTGGCGCCGTCATCATCCGACCGCAGGACGTGGCCGCGCAGACCGTGGGCGAGCAGGGTGTTTTCCCCGACCGGCAGAACGCCGTAGAAGGACCCCTGGTAGGAGGAGCGGATCTCACGCCAGGTCGTACCGTTGTCCTTCGAGCGCAGAAGGGTGCCGCTCTCGCCGGCGATATAGAGCTTGCCGGTGGGTCCGGCGGAAATCCGGTTCAGATGCGAGTCCTCGGCGCGGATTTTCCGCGTGCTCCAGGTGGCCCCGCCATCCTCAGTGCTGGCAAAAAGGCCGTACGCGCCCACCGCGATCGCTCGGCGCTCGTCCAGGGCGATGACGTCGAGAAAAGAATCGGTTCTGTTGGAGCCCTGGTATTGCCGGGCCCACGTCAGACCCCGGTCGACGGAGACGAGAATTTCGGCCTCGTGCCCCACCGCCCAGCCGCGCCGGGGTAGGTTCACGGCGGGAAAACTCACGCCGGTGAGCGTGGCGCGGGTGGGGGTCGAGGACCGGCGCCAGGTTGCGCCTTGGTCCATGGAAACCAGCGCGGTCCCTCTTTCCCCGACGGCCACGATCGACGATCC
>JBEGJD010000604.1:0-2933 GCA_041184765.1 Verrucomicrobiota bacterium
GCCGAGGGCTGGCTACGCGGCGGCGACTCGGGGCCGGCCGTGGTTCCCGGCAAGCCCGACGAGAGTCCGCTCATCAAGGCGATCCGCTACACCAAGCTGGAATTCGAGGCGATGCCGCCGAAGTCGGCGCTCCCCAAGGAAGAGGTGGCGCTGCTTGAGGAATGGGTGCGCCGTGGCGCGCCTGCCCCAGCCACGCCGGCGCCGGTCGCGGGCGCGACGTCGGGACGCCGCGCGATGACGGTCGAGGAAGGCCGGCGCTTCTGGAGTTTTGTCCCGCCGGTCCGGCCGGCGGCGCCCGCGGCCGAAGCCTCGGGCTGGGCCCGCACGGAGATCGATCGGTTCATCGCGGCGCGCTGGAAGGACAAGGACCTCGCACCCGCGCCTGACGCCGCGCCGGCCGCGCTCCTGCGGCGAGCATCGTTCGACCTGCTCGGCCTGCCGCCAGAGGCGGCGCAGCTTGCCGCGTTCGAGCGCGATCCGAGCCCTGCGGCCTTCGCGCGGCTGGTGGACGAAATGCTCGCGTCACCGCACTTCGGGGAACGCTGGGGCCGGCGCTGGCTCGACGTCGCGCGCTTCGCGGAGTCCAGCGGCGGCGGCCGCACGCTGCTGTTCAAGGACGCCTGGCGCTATCGCGACTACGTGATCGATGCGGTGAACCGCGACCTGCCGTTCGACGAGTTTATCCGGGAGCAGATCGCCGGTGACCTGCTCCCCGCCGCCAACCCCGCGGAACGCGCGCGGCGGCTCACCGCAACGGCGTTCCTCACGCTCGGGCCGACGAATTACGAGGAACAGAACAAGGACCAGCTGCGGATGGACGTCGTCGACGAGCAGCTCGACACCCTCGGCAAGGCCTTCCTCGGGATGACGCTGAGCTGCGCGCGCTGCCACGACCACAAGTTCGATCCGATAACCCTGCGCGATTACTACGGCCTCGCCGGCATCCTGCGCGGCACGCACACGCTCCACAATTACACCGACAACGTCGCCCGCTGGGTCGACGCCACCCTCCCGCTCGCTCCGGACGAGGAAAAAGCCCTCTCCGCGCACGAGGCGAAGGTCGCCACGCTGGAGAAACAGGCGGCTCGCCTGCGCGCCGCCGCCAAGGCCCCCGCCGCGAAGAAGGCACGCGGCATTGCGCCCGCCGACCTGCCGGGTCTCGTGCTCGACGAGACCCAAGCGCGGGTCGTGGGCGCGTGGAAGGCCTCGCAGACCACGCCCGGCTACGTCGGCGAAGGCTACCTCAGCGACGCAAACGAGGGAAAGGGCGAGAAGACCATTTCGTTCACCCCGGCCGTGCCGGCCTCCGGCCGCTACGAGGTGCGGTTTGGTTACACCTCCGGGAACAACCGCGCGACCAACGTGCCCGTCACGATCCTCCACGCCGACGGCGAGGTCACGCTCACGGTCAACCAGCGGAAGGACCCGCCCGCGGGCGAACGCCTGCTGTCGCTCGGGCAATTCCGTTTCGAGAAGGACGGCCAGGGTTATGTGCTGGTGTCCAACGAGGGCACGGACGGCTTCGTGGTCGTCGACGCCCTGCAGCTGCTGCCCCTCGACACCCGCGCCGACGCGACGCCGCCCGCTCCGGCCGCGCCCGCGATCGCAAAGGCCGATCCCGAGGTCGAGAAACGCGCCGCCGAGCTTCGCCGCGTTGAAGCCGAGTTGAAAAAGCTCACCGCCTCCGGCCCCAAGCGCCCGCTGACGATGAGTGTGCGCGAGGCCGCCGGGGAGATCGGCGACACCGAGATTCGCGTGCGCGGGATCGCGCGCAACCTCGGCCCCAAGGTGCCGCGCGGTTTTCTCTCGGTCGTCCACCACGGCGAGGCCCCGCGGTTCCGGCCCGACGAAAGCGGCCGCCGTGAACTGGCGGACTGGATCGCGAGTGAAAGGAATCCGCTGACCGCGCGCGTGACAGTGAACCGCGTCTGGGCGTGGCTGCTGGGCGAAGGGCTGGTGCGTTCGGTGGACAATTTCGGCACGACGGGCGAGGCACCGACGCACCCGGAGCTGCTGGACCATCTCGCGCTGCGGTTCACCGCGGGCGGCTGGTCGGTGAAGACCCTCGTGCGCGAGATCATGCTCTCGCGAGTGTACCAGCTCTCCTCGCTGCCGGCCGCCGGGGCCGCCGAGCGCGATCCCGACAACCGGCTGCTTTCCCATGCGAAGCGGCGCCGGCTCGAGGCGGAGGAGATCCGCGACGCGCTGCTGCTCGCGGCCGGACGGCTGGACCTCGCGCGCGGTGGTCCGAACTTCGGCGCGACCCCGCCCGCCAGCGAGTACGGTTACGTGTTCACCGACGTCCGCCGCAGCGTCTACACACCGGCATTCCGCAACCGCCGCCCCGAGCTCTTCGAAGTGTTCGACTTCGCCGACATCAACGCGCCCGTCGCGCGCCGCGGTACGACCACGGTGGCGCCGCAGGCACTGTTCATGTTGAACCATCCCTTCGTGATCGAGCAGGCGCGCCACGCCGCCGAACGCACGCGGCGCGACGCGCCGGACGCGGCGGACGAGGCCCGCGTGGCACACGCTTATCGCACGGTCCTCGGCCGACCCCCGCGGGAACGTGAGCAGGCCCTGGCGCTCGAATTCGTCGGCGGCGCGGCCGACGGCGAAAATCGTGAGGCGGCCTGGGCCCAGCTGCACCAGGCGCTGTTCGCCAGCGCGGATTTCCGATACCTTGATTGAACCCCGCCCCATGACGCCTCCGCTCCCCCTTTCCCGCCGGCAAGCCCTCAGCCGTGTCGCGTGTGGTTTCGGTTTCCTCGCCCTCGCCGGCATGGCGGCGCAAGCCGCGGCCCGGGGTGCGAACCCGGTCGCCGCGCGGGCCGGCCACCACCGCCCAAGGGCCAAGCGCGTCATCTTCCTCTTCATGGGCGGCGGCGTGAGCCACCTGGACAGCTTCGACTACAAGCCCGCCCTCTACGCCA
>JBEGJD010000605.1:0-7464 GCA_041184765.1 Verrucomicrobiota bacterium
GGAGACCGGTTTTGCTGGCCGACAGTGTGCCGCCGCCCTCGGAAGCCTTCGTCCTCGGCTACGTCGCCTCCCGCGGTGCCCGCGACCTCGTCCGCTCCGCCCTGACCCGCCGCGGCTACGAGGAAGGACGCGACTTCCTCATGTGCGCGTAAGCGACGGCGGTGGCGTGCTGAGTACAAGGTTCGCCTGAATCAGCGGAACGCTGGTTGGCAAAGGAGCCGGGCGAAAACGAATGCGTTGATTTGATAAATCGGCTGGTCTGGTACCGTTCGCGGCGTTCCGAAGCCGGCGGGGCGCGAGGTAGCGCGTTCAGGCCGGTTCCGGGCGAGTCATGTCCCCTTCCAACTCCGCCCCGCAACTCAACACGGATGCCGAGCAGACCGCGCCGTGGATTCGCGTCACCGGCCTGATCGCCGGTCTCGCGCTGTTTGCCGCCACCCGGTTCCTTCCGCCGCCCGAAGGCATGAGCGCGGCGGCCTGGGTCACATGCGGTCTCGCTCTCTGGATGGCGGCGTGGTGGATCACCGAGGCGGCGCCGCTGCCGGTGACCGCCCTGCTGCCGCTCGTGGTGTTGCCTCTGCTCGACGTGATGCCGTTGCGGAAGGCCTCGGCGAACTTCGCCGCCGACCTGATCTTTCTTTTCCTGGGCGGCTTCGTGCTCTCCATCGGGATACGCAAGTGGCGGGTGCACGAGCGGATCGGGCTCGGGTTGTTGCGGCATTGTGGGTGGAGTATTCCGGCCCTGCTGGGAGGGCTTATGTTCGTGACGGGCTTCCTCGGGATGTGGATGAGCAACGCGGCGACGGCGATGGTCATGATGCCCATGGCGGCGAGCGTCGCGGCGCTGGTTGAGCGTGACGGCGCGACCGGCGGGCGGGTCTCCAAGGCACTGCTGCTTGGGGTGGCCTACGCGCCCTGCCTCGGCGGGCTGGCGACGTTTGTCGGCACACCCACCAACGCGGTGCTGGAAGGCTTCGTGGCCAAGACCTACGGCGTCGAGCTCAGTCTCGCGCAATGGATGGGTTTCGGCGTGCCGGTCGCGGCCGCGCTCCTTGTCTGCTGCTGGGTCCTGCTGCGCGTAACGCTCCTGCGAGGCGCCCCGGCAGTGTCCGGGCTAGGGGAGCGGATGTCGGAGGAGTACCGTCGCCTCGGGGCGTTCTCGCGCGGCGAGATGGTCACGACCGCGGTCTTCGCGGGATGCATCCTCTGCTGGATGTTCAGCGGCGTGATCACTGATGTCACGGGGATCAAGATCGACGACGCGGTGGTAGCCATCGGTGGCGCGCTTCTGCTCCTCCTGCTCCCGCTGGATCGCAGCCTCGGACGAACCGCCCTGACGTGGAAGGACGCGGAGGGGCTGCCGTGGGGCATTCTCATCTTCTTCGGCGGCAGCCTGAGCCTCTCGGCGGCGCTGACGGAAACCGGCGTGACGCGGTGGTTGAGCAACGAGCTTCAGTTCCTGCACGGCGTTCCGCTCTGGCTGGTGGCGACCGCGGTGGTCGTGTTGGTCGTGATCGTCTCCGAGATGATGAGTAACTCGGCCACGGTGAGCGCGTTTCTGCCGATCCTCGCCGGCTTGTGCGGCGGCCTGGGGGTGCACCCGTTCGTGGTGATGATTCCGGCCACGCTGGCGGCCAGTTGCGCATTCATGATGCCGGGGGCGTCGCCCCCGAACGCGATCGCCTTCAGCACCGGCTGTCTGCGCGTCGGCGATATGGTCCGCACCGGTCTACTGCTCAACCTGGTGTGCGGCGTCGTGATCCTGATCGCGGCGTTCCACTTGATCCCCGCGATCATGGGCTTCGACCCGCTGGTCCCGCCCGATTGGGCGAAGACGAGTCGATGAAGCGGCGTGCTACCTGTCAGCGGGTCCCGGCCGGCCTCAGCCAATAGGGACCCGGGCCGGCTAGCCGGGCACCGGGGCCGCCCCGGAGCGCTCGTTCTCCAGCAATGCGTCCCGTGGATCGGTCGATGCGACACTCCCGCCACTCCCCCGGAGGAAGGTCCAGCCGAGGTTCCTCCTCGTGGGCGAAACAGACGAAGCGGCCGCCGTCGTCGGAGACCAAAGCGGTGCCGGGAGCCTCCGCCGGAGGACGCATTGTGGCGAGCGCTCGAAGCAACACCGGATCGGTCGAGGCGGGTAAATCAGCGAATGATGCGCCACTCGCCACGAGAAGCCACGGGTCGCCCTGCGCGAGAGGCGTGATCACGGCTTTTTCCGGGAAACGGGCGCGGTACTCCCGGACCATGCCGGCAAGGTCGGCGGCGGAGGGTTTTCCGCCTTTCCACAGTCGCTCGTGCTGCCGGGGGGCGAGGTTCTGTCCGCCCGCCGGGGCGTAGAGTCCCTTCGGGGTGCGCCACCAGTACTTGAGGTCGATCACGTCGATCAGTGCCGCGCGCCGCGGGTCGGCCAGGATCGCGTCCTGCACGTCCTTCGGCGCGCTCAGCGCGATCAGCGGCCGGTGGCCGGTCTCGGCCTTCCACTCGGCGACGACATCGAGCCAGAACTCGTGGAACGAAAGCGGGCCGGAGAACTCCTCACCGAGCGCGTGGATCACGTTGCTCTCCGCTGCAAGGTTCGCGAGGCAGTGGCGGATGTAGGCCCGGTGGAGCTCGCGGCGCCGAGGGTGGCTCACATCGTAGAACGTTTCCGCCATGAAGATCCGCTTGCCGCCGGCGTAGGGCGGCGGTTCCGGGAATCCGGGGGCGGAAATGTTGTTCATCTCGCGCCACGGGAATTCCGCCCAGTGCGCGCCGGCCTCGAGGATGTTGTGCTGGAAATACATCTCGTTCACGAGCACCAGCCCCCGGGCGCGCGCGATCCGGGCGAACTCCGCCAGCCGGCTGAAATACCATGGGTTGAACTTCTCCAGATCATAACGGCTCAGGCCGTTCGAGGCCACGCCGCGGCCGCTGCGCGCCCAGGGTTGCTCGAAGAACGGCGGCCACACGTCGCCGTCGGCCCGGCGCACCATCTGGTGATCGTCGCGGCGACGGTCGTACCAGAGGCCCCAATTGTGCCGCAGCGCCACTTCGCCGCGCGCGACCATCCCGTCCGCGACTTCCTCCAGGTCGTCCGTGAGTCCCGGTCCTATCCGGTCCGGCACAAAGCGCGTCAGCGCGGGGCCGACTTCCGCGGCGCGTTCCGGGTGGGTGCTTCCCCGCCACCAGGATACCGTGGCCTGCCGCCCGGTCGCGATCATACCACCGTTGGTGAGCCAGCCTCCAGCGAGCATCAGGGAAGTGTGCGCCGAGATGGTCTGGGCGTGGGCGGTGACCTCGGGCGCGAAGCGCGCGGCCGTTACGGGGGAGCGTGGAGTCGGCCGGATTTCCAACGCGCGGAGTGCGGGGGCGCCGAGACGTTCCGCCAGCTGGGCCTCGTAGAGGCTGTCGGGGCGTATGAACTCATTGACCATCGACCAGGAACCATCGCCGACGAACTGGCCCCAGACCCCGGCGGCCCAGTTCGTCGCTCCCGGGGGCGAACGGCAGATGATCACCGAGGCCGTCGATTGCCACACCATCGAACCGGAGGCGGCCCAGCCGACGCCCTGGTTCCAGACCTCGAGATTATCCAAGCGGAGCGCGCCGCCCTCGATCCGAACGTTGTCGAAGAGGACGCCCGAGGCCCATGACCCGATGGAGCCGCTGAATGAACCGGGGGCTTCCGACTCACAGCGCAGAAAGACGTTCGGTCCCGCGGCGAGATGGCCGGTGGAGAAGTCGTGGCGACCGCCGGTTGCCCGGCACCGCAGGAAAAGCGTCTGCTGACCGGCGGTGTGGAACGTCAGCCGGCGGTATCCGCCGTCCTCCGACACCGGATCCGTCGAGATGCAGTCCTGCACCGTGACCCGACGGGCCTCGGCTCCGACATGCACGGCCGATCCCGCGAAGCCGCGCGTCGCCAGATCGGCAATCCAAGCGTCCCGCGCGGCGTCAACGCGCACCGCGGTCCACGCGTGGTCCTCGTCCTTGGCGTTCCCCGTCTCGGTTTCCGAAACCAGCCGCAGGTGCCCCACGCCAATCTCGCGCGGGATGCCGTCGTCGCCGTCCGGCGAAAGATGGATCATGCCGCCGCCCAGCCGTTGCTCCAAGGCGGTCGTCAAGGGGGCATCGAGCACCAGGGTGTCGCCCTCGACCGCCTCGACGCGGCGCTCCCAGCGCACGTTCATCGTGCCGGCTTTCCAGGCGAAGGGCTGGCGGCCCGGCGCGTCATCCATACCGGTTTCCGCGATCCAGGCCGGCGGGCTGGGTCGACGGATCAGGATGGTGTCGCCCTTTTTTAGACCGGCGGCCGAGGCCACTTTGAGGCGGCGCGAGCCCACGGGAACCCGGTCGGCGATGACTGTGGTGCCCGGGGTCGAGGGGGAGCTGCCGCGCGGGCGAGTTCCGAGCACGATCACCGCGCGGCGGTCCGTGCCGGATGCCACGAGTTGCGTTCCATCGTCGCCGGAACCGGCTCCGCGCAGCGTGACTCCACCGGGAATCCGGAGCTGGCCCGCGATCACGAACGTGCCCGGGGTCAATTGCACGCAACCGCGGCGGCCATCCGCGTCGGCCGGCAAGGCCGCAACGTGATCGATTGCCGCCTGCACGCGGGCGGTCGCATCTCCGGTGGCGGGAGCGACGATCAGCGTCGCGGCGGGGTCGGGGATCGGAACGCCGCCACCACGGTAGCCCGCGGTGGAATAGTCCGGTACGCGATCTCCGCGCGCGTCGGTCGAATAAACCAGCCGGCCGTCCTTTCCCGGCGCCACGGGGGGCGCCACCTGCTTCCCCCCGACGTCCGCGCCGGCGAGCACGCCGGCGATGAGAGCGGTTAGGAGGCGGCCGGTCGGGATCATGCGGAGGCGAACACGGATTTTAGATAGGCGATGTTGGCGCCGAAGTTGGCCTTCACGTTGCGGGGATCGCGGGCGCTGCGCGAGCGTTCAACGACCAACCACCCCGCCCATCCCATCGCATCGAGGGTCGCCTTGACCGCGCGCAGGTCGACCCGGGGATTGTCCTGCAACCACACCCCGTCGGAATCGGTCGCGTGGATCTGGCAGATGCGGTCGCGTCCCAGTGTGCGCAATTCGCGGTGCAAATCGCGGCCGGCCTGCAGCGCGTTGGCGAAATTGAAGTAAATCCGGATGGCTGGTGATCCGATCTCCTCCAGCAACTGCGACTCTTCCGCGGCGGGGAGTGAGGTCTCGATCCCGATCACCACCCCGGCGGCCTCGGCGCGGCGCCCGGCGGAGCGCAGGCGCGCCACGATGGCCGGGCGCAGTTCCGGCTGCCGCGTCAAATCGCCTTTCACGCCGAGCGGCAGGAAGGCGACGCGCACATCGACGCGCGCCATCGTTTCGATGCAGTCGGCGACCATCCGGTCCACGGTGGGACGTTCCGCGAACGACTGGGCGTAGAAGCCCGACATCGCCAGGGAGGAAATCGCGACGCCGGACGTGCGCGCGGCCTCGGTGAATTGACGCGCGACGGACGGATCGCGCAGTTGGTTATCGAAGGTCTCGCGCTCCCCGAGCGATCCAAGGTCGACTTCGACGCCGTCCGCGCCGATCTCACGGGCCAGCGGGAAGGCGCCCAGCTTCTGTCGCTTGAGGATCATCCAGTCGCACACGGCGATCCGGTAGCGCGGAGGGGCGGAAGCCGCGCGCAGGCGCAGCGCGGGAGCGGTCGCGGCGGCACCGAGTTGTTGGAGGAAAGCGCGTCGTTTCATGCAGTGAAAACCGGCTGCTGGCCCGCGGATTTTCGCATCCCGTGCGGTGTGTCAGCGCCGGACCGGCGGGCGGCTCTCTCGCGGGTCGACGTTGTGCCGCGGGTCATTCCAGTCGATCTTGGCGGCGCGGGGATCCAGCCCGTGGAGAAATTTCTCGATGTTGGTGTACCCGTCACCGTTCGCGTCGGCGGCGGCATCGGCCGGGTCACGCGGGTTCAGGCCGTGCGCGGTTTCCCACGCGTCCGGCATGCCGTCTCGGTCGGCGTCGAGGTAGGGCTCGCCGCGGTACTCGGGATAGCCTCCCACCTGGGAGGGGTGCGTGATGATTCCGCGAGGGATGAGTTGCAGCAACTCGTCGATGGTTTTGGCGGTGTAACCGACTTGGCTGAGCGAGGCGCGGGTTTCGGGCGCGACCGCGGCGGAGGCCTCTCCACGCCGGACCGACGCGATCACGCGTTCGTCGACGGCATCGCGACGGGGTAGCGTGGCTCCTGCGTTGGCGAGCACGTGCTCGTAGGCCGACGCGGCTTCGAGAAGCTCGAGGCGCGCGTGGGTGAACGGCTGTTCAGAGCGGATCGCGCGGAGGATCTCGTCGCGGCGGGTGCCCTTGATGTCCGGCTGGACGCCGCCCGCCCAGTTGTCGGCGGTGACGACCGCGTGGCCCTCGACAACGTTGCCGGCGACGTGGGCGCGGCCGAAATTGTCGACCACGGTCTTGCTGCGCTCGGACTCCGGCTTGAGCAGGCGGTGGGCGATCGGGGCGCCGCGCGGGGTGGCGGTACCGGGCTTGAAGTAATTGTTGATGATGTTGAAACGGCTGCGGTGATCCCCGCCGTCGACGGTGCGGTGGACCCAGTTGAAGAGCACGTTGTTCGCGAAGGTGAAATCCCCGTACATGCCGACGCTGGGGTTGCGGCCGGTGTTGGAGGCCCAGAGATTGCGGTGAAAGGTGCTGTTGAGACCGCCCAAGGTGGAGCCAAACGCGTGGTGGTAGGTGTTGAGGCCCTCGCTGGAGATGGAGTTCTGGATGGTGATGTTCACGGTCGGCAGCTTGAGCTCGGGACCGCCGCCGGGCGGGCGGTGCATGTGGCGGTACATGGACATGTTCTCGTCGAGCCCCCAGCTCGCGGAGACGTGGTCGATAATAATGTTTCCGACGGGGTTGCCCCCGAGGGAGTCGTTGCGGTCGCCGACCCAGGTTTCGCCGCGGCGGAACCGCAGGTGGCGGATGATGACGTCGTGCGTGTCGATCTCGACCGTGTTGCCGGCGATGCACACGCCGTCACCGGGTGCGCTGCTGCCGACGAGGGTGACGTAGGGCGCGCGGATCCGGATGCGTTCCTCGAGCCGGATGATGCCGGCGACGTTGAACACGACGATGCGCGGGCCGCCGGACTCGAGCGCCTCGCGCAAGGTGCCGGGGCCCCGGTCCGCGAGGGAGGTCACGGTGAGCACGCGACCGCCGCGGCCACCGAAGGAATACATGCCGCCTCCCTGTGCCCCGGGGAAGGCGGGGATGCGGGCCTGCGGCAGGTCGCCGGGCTCCGCGGCGCCGGGGAGATAGGGTTTGCCGAGCGCGGCCCAACGCTCGACCTCGGGCAGGGCGCGGGCCCAAGCCTCGTCGGAACGCCGGTCCGCGGCGGCCATCCGCTCGTCGGCCTGTTTCTTAACCTCGGTTGAGATGCGCGGGTATTGCGCACGCAGGGTGGCAACGGAGGCGAGCAGCAGTGTCAGCAGGACGAATC
>JBEGJD010000606.1:0-7001 GCA_041184765.1 Verrucomicrobiota bacterium
ACCGGGTCACGGCCTTCGCCGACTTCTCCCTGTACCATTCCAGCGCGTTCCTGCTGCGCCAGCCGGTTCAGCTCAATGCCCCGGGTTCCGACCAGTTCGCCCCGATGAACGTGAACAATCCGTTCAACCCCTACGGCTCCCGCTACTACAGCCCTACCGGCGCGCCCAACACCGATGGCACGCCGCGCCTCACCGGCACGCCGCAGGCGATTACCATGGTTTCGGTCCTGCTGCGCGACGTCGGCCCCGAGAACATCAACGTGCGTTCCGGCGTCTACCGCGGTGTCGCGGGGCTCCGCGGGAAGCTGGCCGGCGGTTGGACGTGGGAGAGCGCCGCGCTCTACACCCGCGCCTATACCTCGGATGTTTCCAACAACGGCGCCCGCGAGTCGCTCTTCCAGCAGGCGCTGCAGCGTGCCGACTCCACTGCGTTCAACCCGTTCGGCGTGACCTTCAAGGTCTCCGGTAACGCGGTCGTCCCCGATCATCCGTACACGAATCCCAAGTCCGTTCTCGATACTTTCGTCCAGACCTGGCGCCACGACGGCTTCAGCGCCATCGCCAGCCTCGACGCGCGCGCCAGCGGCCCCGTGTTGCGTTACTGGGGCAACACCGCCTCGGCCGCATTCGGCGTCGAATATCGCCGCGAGCAATTCCTCGATACCCGTCCGGCCTACGTCGGCAGCAACCCGCCGGGTGTTGGTCTGAACGTCGATGACAACGATTACCTCGTGGCGTCCTACGCCCCTGACTCCACCGGCAACCGCAAGGTCTCCAGCGGCTACGCCGAGGTGGTCATCCCATTGGTGTCACCGTCCCACCGCTTGCCGCTGATCCACTCCCTTGAGCTCACGGGCTCCGCACGTCATGAGCGCTACAGCGACTTCGGTAACACCACCCGTCCGAAGGCCGGTCTCAACTGGAAGCCCTATCGCGGCCTGATGGTGCGCGCGTCCTACAACCAGGGCTTCGCGGCGCCGAATCTGCCGACCCTCTACGCCCCGACCCGCTTCACCGTCGACAGCGCGCCGGGACAGACCGACGTGTATCGCAACCAAACCGTGGGCAACGCGACCTACGTCATGAAGCGGTATTCGACCGGCAACCTCGCACTGCAGCCTGTGACCTCCGTCGGCAAGAGCGCCGGCGTTGTCCTCGAGGTTCCCGGGGTCAAGGGCCTCACGGTCACGGCCGACTACTGGCAGATCGACCAGTCCAATGTGATCGGCAGTTACTCCGACTCCCAGCTGTTCAACAGCGACGCTTCCAAGCTCAACGCCTACACCCAATCGCAGCTGGCCGCCGGTCGCACCATCACGCAGGTCGATGTGGGTTCCGGCACTCCCAACTACAAGGGCGACCCCGCGATTATCCGCACTGCTCCCACGGCCGCCGACGTCGCCGCGTTTGCGGCCTACAACGCCAACAAGCCGGCGTCGCAGCAGGCCGCCGTTGTCGGCAACATCCTCTCGCGCAGCATCCAGTTCCAGAACCTTGCCAAGGGTTACGCCAGCGGCGTCGACCTCAGTCTGAGCTACCAGTTGCCGGCGGAGCGCTTCGGCAAGTTCTCGTTCAATGCCGACTGGTCGTACCTCGTCCGCAACTACCAGCTTCGCGAGGTGCCGGGCTCCGCCCCCGACTTCATCGAGCGGCTCAATGTCGACGGCGCCACGCGCTGGCGCGGCACGACCGGGCTTACTTGGCGCAAGGGTGCCTGGAACGCGGGCGTGAGCGGTTACTACATCGGTCGCTTCGCCGATTCGGCCACGGTCACCGCGGCGGTCTACGACTCGCTCGGCGCGCCTAACTACATCTCGAAGCAATTCGATAGTGGGCGTTTCCTGTACCGCTACGTCGTGAGCGACGTCCTGACCTACAACGCCTTCATCGGCCATCGCTTCGGCGCGCAGGCCCCCCGCTGGCTGCGCCAGACCGGCGTCCGCCTCGGAGTGACCAACCTCACCGATCGCGAGCCACCGCTCACCTCCGGTGCCGTCGGCTACTCCGCGTCCGTCCATGGTCCGCTCTTCCCGGGTCGCATCTGGACCTTGGAGCTAACGCGGCGCTTCTGATTTCCGCCGTCACGCGACCGGTGAGGGAATTCCCCGCCGGTCGCTTTTTTATGCCCGCATTGGGCGGCTTGGGCTTCACGGGCTACAGCACCGTTGTGTTTGCCACGTCGGGCGGGTTCCGGTGAATCGGAGGCGCCCCGTTCCTGCCGTCCCGCATTGAGGCGGTCCGCGTGGATCGCGCTCGCTTTCAACCCCATGCAAATCCGTCCCCCCGTGTTTCTCCGGAGAATCCTTTCCGCGTGCTGCCTTTTGGTTTTGGCCGCTTTTGTTGTGCACGGAGCCGTCGCCACCGGCTTCATCGAGGGGCGGGTGTTCAGCCCCGCGAGCGGTGAGTATCTGGCGCAGGCCCGGGTGACGGTGGACGGCACGGGCCTTGAAACGTTCACCGACGCGGATGGACGCTACCGACTCGTCGGTGTGCCCGCGGGTTCAGCCCGGGTAAGGGTGGGTTATTCCGGATTCGCCACGGCGACCGAAGTGGTGGCCGTCGCGGCCGGTGACGTGGCACGGCGCGACGTTTCGCTGGCACTCGCGGCGGCTGCGGACCGCGGGGTGGTGAAGCTCGACGAGTTCGTGATCTCGACGTCGCGCGAGATGAGCGGCGCGGCGCTCGCGATCAACGAACAGCGTCACGCGCCGAACCTCCGTTCGGTGGTGGCGACCGACGAGCTCGGTTTCGTGCCGGAGGGAAACGTCGGCGAATTCATCAAGTTCCTGCCCGGCGTCTCGATGGACAACATCGGGGGCTTCGCCCGCAACGTCTCCATCAACGGGGTGCCGCCGGACTACGTCCCCGTGACGATCGACGGCTTCAGCGTCGCCTCGGCCAATCCCGGCGGGGGGACAGCACGCTCCATCTCGCTCGACATGCTTTCGATCAACAACCTCGCGCGGGTCGAAGTGGTGTTCTCGCCCACGCCGGACAATCCGGGCTCCGCGCTGGCCGGAGCGGTGAACATGATCCCGCGCGGCGCGTTCGAGCGCGCGCGGCCGGTGTTGAACTGGAACGCGTACCTGCTGATGCGCGACAACGCCCGCGATTTCCGCAAGACCCCCGGGCCGCAGCGGGCCGACACCCGCAAGGTGCATCCCGGGTTCGACTTCACCTACATCCGTCCGGTGAACGCACGGTTCGGTTTCACGCTCTCGGCCGGCACGTCGACGAATTACCTGAACCAGGACTTCATGCAGAACACCTGGCGTGGCGCGGGTGCGGTCACGAACGGCACCACCTTCCCGCACACGACGCCCGACCGCCCGTACCTCTCCAGTTACCTTTTCCGCGATAACACCAAGCAGAGCACGCGGAACTCGTTCAGCGCCACGCTCGACTTCCGGCCCACGCCGGCGGACCGCGTGACGTTCGGCCTGCAGTTCAGCTCCACGGCGTTCATGAACATGAGCCGCAACCTCACGTTCAACGTGAACGCCACCGATCCCGGGGCGTTCACGCCGTTCTCCACCCGCGGCCGCGCCGGCGCGGGATCGCTCACGCTCGCGAACACCGGACAGACGCGCGACAACCGCACGCTGATGCCGACCGCGGTCTGGCGTCACCACGGCGCGGTCTGGCAGGCCGAGGTCGGCTTCGGGCACTCCAAGGCGCGCCACACGCTGCGCAACATGGACCGCGGGTTGTTCAACACCACCAACGCGCAGCGGACGGGGCTCACCGTGTCTTTCGACGACATCTTCTACCTGCGGCCGCGTGTCATCACCGTGACGGACGGCGCGACCGGCGCCCCGGTTGATCCCTACCGGCTGGAGAATTACGCGCTCACTGCGACCAGCAGCAGCGAGCAGCATAACGCCGACACGCAGCGCACGGCGTACGCGAACCTACGGCGCGACTTCACGTGGGCGGTTCCGTTCTCGCTGAAGGCCGGCCTCGACCATCGTCACGCGACACGCGACCTCCGCGGCACGAGCGCGAGCTACACGTTCGTTGGGCGCGACGGCCGCGCGAGCACCACGGTCGGTGCCAACGACGACAATGCGGCGCCCTTCATCGATGAACGCGCATCGCTGCGCGTCGCTCCTTTCGGGTTTCCACGGGTGCAGTGGATGAGCAACGAGGCCGTGCTCGACGCCTACCGCGCGAATCCCTCGTGGTTCACAGGCAACGCCAACTCCGAGTACCGGTACCAGGTCGGCGCCTCCAAGGTCGCCCACGAGGCGGTCTCATCCGCGTACCTGCGGGCCGACGTGGCCCTGCTGCAGCGGCGGTTGCGACTGATCGGCGGCCTGCGCGCCGAGCAAACCAATGTCGACGCCGCCGGGCCGCTGACCGACCCGACGCGCAATTACCAGCGCGACGCCCGGGGAGGCGTGATCCTCGGAGCGGGCGGAAGGCCGGTCGCGATCGCCAGCGATGCCCTCGCGGTCTCGCAACTCACCTACTTAGACCGCGGGTCGCGCTCGGAGAAGGAGTACCTGCGGTTGTTCCCCAGTCTGAACGCCAGCTATACGATCCGCGAAAACCTGATCGCCCGCGCCGCCACCTACCAATCGATCGGGCGTCCCAACCTCAACCAGTACGCCGGCGGCATCACTTTGCCCGATACCGAGAGCGCGCCCGGACCTTCCAATCGCATCTCGGTCAACAACGCCGGCCTCAAGGCTTGGACGGCGCGGACCGTGAACGCGCGGCTCGAGTACTACTTTGATGGCGTGGGGCAGGTGTCGGCGGGTGTGTTTCGACGCGACTACGAGAATTTCGCCGCGTCGACCGTCATCCGGCCACCGGCCGATTTCTTCGAGCTCTATGGCATCGATCCCGCGACGTACGGGATCTACGAGGTCTCCACGCAGCAGAATATTTCCGGGATCGTTCGCACCACCGGTTTCGATGTCGCCTACAAGCAATCGCTGACGTTCCTGCCCGCCTGGGCGCGGGGGCTGCATGCTTTCGCCAACGCGAGCGTGCAGCGGGCGACGGGGGAGGGCGCGCAGAACTTCGCCGGCTACGTGCCGCGGACGTTCAACTGGGGCCTGAGCCTTACACGCGAGCGCTACAACGTTCGCGTCAATTGGAACTACCGCGGCCGCCAGCGGGGAGCGGCGGTCTCGGGCGTGGGCATCGAGCCGGGTACTTACAACTGGGGGAGCAAGAAACTCTCGGCCGACGTGCAGGCGGAATACCACCTCCGGAGATGGGCCACGGTCTTCATGAACCTCCGCAACGTGAACGACGGCACCGAGGACAACGAGATCGCCGGGCCCAGCACGCCGCCGCACGCGCAGTTCCGGCAGCGCGAGGATTTCGGATCCCTCTGGACCGTTGGTTTCAAGGGGGCTTTCTAAACTCCGCTTTCCCTTCGTCCGCCCATGAATCCCATCCGTTTTTTACTTCTGACCGCCGTGTCCGCCTCCGCCGCTTTGGGCGCCGCGCGGCCCAACATCGTCTACATCCTGGCCGACGATCTCGGCTACGGTGACGTGCGGATCCTCAATCCCGGTCGCGGCAAGATCCGTACGCCGCATCTCGACCGGCTCGCCGGCGAGGGGATGATTTTCACCGACGCCCACAGCGGCTCCTCAGTTTGCACGCCGACGCGCTACGGTCTGCTCACCGGCCGCTACGCGTGGCGCACACGCCTCCAGCGCGGTGTGCTCGATGGAACCGATGATCCGCCGCTCATCGCCGAGGACCGGCTGACGGTGCCCGCGTTTCTGCGACGTCACGGCTACACGACGGCGGCGATCGGAAAATGGCACCTGGGGTTCCTTTCCGAGCGCCCCACCGGAGCGGCGGCTCCGGCGGCCAAGGACGGTGCCAAGCGCCGCATGGGTGAGAACGGCTTGCCCGTCGGATCGCGAATCGTGGGTGGCCCGGTCACGCGCGGGTTCGACTATTTCTGGGGCTGCTCCAACGCCCGCACGATGTCGGGTCTGATCGAGAACGACCGCGTCATCGAGAACCTCCCGCCGATCGAGATGCTTCCTCGGCTAGGGCGGCAGGCGGTGAAGTACGTCGCCGAGCGCGCCTCCGCGGCCCGCGCCGGCCGGCCGTTTTTCCTCTACCTGCCGCTCACGTCCCCGCACACGCCCATTTTGCCTTCGCCGGAGTGGAAGGGGAAGAGCGGCTTGGGGGACTATGGAGATTTCGTGATGCAGACCGACGCCGTGGTGGGCGACGTCCTTGCCGCGCTGGCCGAGCACGGCATCGCGGACAACACCCTGGTTGTATTCACCGCCGACAACGGCTGTTCCCCGCAGGCGGGCACCGCGGAGCTTGAGGCGAAGGGGCACTTTGCAAGTGGTCCCTTGCGCGGCTACAAAGCAGATATCTGGGATGGCGGGCATCGGGTGCCGTTTCTGGCGCGCTGGCCCGGCCGCATCGCCCCCGGGCGGACGAGTACCCAATTGATCTGCCACACCGATCTCCTCGCCACCGTGGCTGAACTGATGGGAGAGCGTCTGCCCGACAACGCGGGTGAAGACAGCGTGAGCATTCTGCCCGCGCTACTCGGCCGCGACCGCTCGCCGCTGCGGGAGGCGGTGGTGCACCACTCGATCAACGGCCAGTTCGCCATCCGGCAGGGCAACTGGAAGCTGGAGTTTTGCCCGGGTTCGGGTGGGTGGGGGAAGCCCGGTGACGCCGAGGCCCGGAAATCAGGTCTGCCGGAAGTGCAGCTCTATGATCTGGCGAACGATCTCGCCGAGACGCGCAACCTGCAGGCGGAGAAAACCGAAGTCGTCGCCACGCTCACCACGTTGCTTGAGGGCTACATCTCGCGCGGCCGCAGCACTCCGGGTGAACCGCAGCGCAACGACGCCGCCGTCGCCTGGCGCGACTCAACACCGCGCAAAAAGGAGCGCTGATCGGCCGTAGGGTCGTTAGGCCGTTCCGAGCGGCTCCGCGCGTGTTCGTCCATGTATGAACTCAGCGCGGCTCCTCCGCAAACATAGGGGAGTTGAGTTGGGACA
>JBEGJD010000607.1:0-5594 GCA_041184765.1 Verrucomicrobiota bacterium
TCACGCTCAACCTCGGCTACGACCCCGTCACCCAGCGCGTAACCCGTCCGCCCACCGCCGCCGACTTCAAGCCGTTCAACGGCGTCTCCGGGGAGTGGCTCGACACCAAGCTCGACCCGGCCCTTTGGCGTCTGGAGTCGGGCCCCAGCCGTTTCCTCAGCGAGTGGACCAACACCCGGGTGAGCGAGGTCCTCTCGGCATTCGACGACCGTCTCCAGCTCCTCGGGGGCGTCGCCCGCGGCAAGAGTATCCTCACCAACACGACCACCGGCGCGGCCGACAACCGCAAGGCGACCGTGTGGCAGACCGGCATCGGCTGGGTGTTCGACGCGCGGAAGCAGCACATGCTGTTCTTCAACCGCAGCACGAGCTACCAACCTCAGTTCCTGTTCGACATC
Source organism: Verrucomicrobiota bacterium (assembly GCA_041184765.1). Taxonomy (GTDB): domain Bacteria; phylum Verrucomicrobiota; class Verrucomicrobiia; order Opitutales; family Opitutaceae; genus ER46. The sequence continues at coordinate 399 of JBEGJD010000607.1, forward strand.
AACTTCAACCCCCTCGCCCCGCTCACCGCGGAGGGCATCGAGGGCGGCCTGAAGTCCACCTGGGGTGGCACCGGCCTCTCCACGACGATCGTCGTCTACTCGCAGGAGCGTAAGGACGTCGGCCGCCAGTACACCGACTTCAACCTGAACCCGCCCCGCACCTACGGCATCCTCACCCCGGGCGAGGAGGTCAAAGGGCTCGAGTTCGAGGCGTGGTATCAGGCGACCAAGCAGCTGAGCTTCACCGTCCTTTACGCGCAGTTTAACGGAAAGATCACTGGCGCCCCTCCGGGCCGCGAGGCCCTGATCGGTTACGAGCTCCCCCGCGCGCCGGAGAAGAGCGCCAACGTGATGACCAACTACAAGATCGACGGCGCCGGCCTGCTCGGCGGCACCCGCTGGACTCTTGGTCTGAACTGGCGCAACGACACGTGGCTCGACACCGGCCTCAGCCTGAACACGCGCGAGCGCCGCAGCGACGAGGGCGGCGTGCTGTTCGCGGTGATCTCGAAGGACATCAAGCTCAAGGGCCGGCAGGGCCTCACCCTGCGCCTGAACGTCGGCAACCTCACCAACCGCGACTACATCACCGAGGGCTCGACCTTCGGCGAGAAGCGGACCTACCGGCTCGCCACCGATTTCCGGTTCTGAGGCACGGCTGCCGCACCTGATTCCCCGGCGCCGCCTTCGGGCGGCGCCTTTTTTTAGCCCGCCCCGCGCCGCTTGCGCCGCCGGAATCCGGGCATTGAATCCCCGCACTGATGGTTACCCAGCGCGAGATCGCCCGCGCCGCCGGCCTTTCCCAGACCGCCGTTTCGCTCGCCCTGCGCAATGGGGCCGGCGTCTCCCGCGCGACCGTCGACAAAGTGCGCGCGGTCGCGCAGCGCCTCGGCTACCGGCCGGATCCACTCATCTCGGCCCTGATGTCGCAGCGCCAGGCGCGCACCGCCGCGAAACTGCGCGCCAAGGTGGCGTTCCTCACCGCGTTCCCCACGCGCGAAGGCTGGCGGCGCAGCCGCTACATCTCCGACTGCTTCGCCGGTGTCCAAGCCGCCTGCTCGGCGCGCGGCTACCTGGTGGAACCCGTCTGGCTCTTTGCGCCGCTGATCGACGGCCGACGGCTGAGTCAGATCCTGTGGACGCAAAACGTCCAGGGGCTCGTCGTCGCTCCGCTTCCGGTGGAAAACCCGCCGATGGACATCGACTGGCAACGCTTCGCCGCGGTGAGCCTCGACTACTCGATGGCCAACCCCGTGCTGCACCGCGTGGTCGATGACCACGCGTGCGGCATTGACCGCCTCGTCGAGGAGACGCACCGGCGCGGCTATCGACGCCCGGGCATCATCCTGCGCGCCCCCCAAAACGTCCGCACGCGCTACAGCCGCCTGGGCGCCTTTCTCGCCCAGGCGCATCTCCACCCGCAATGGCACCCTTTGCCGCCTCTCATCCTTCCGGCGGATCGGTGGGACGCGCGAGAGTTTGCGGATTGGGTGCGGCGGGAGCGTCCCGATGTCATTCTGACGGAGGAACCCGAGGTGATGTCCGCCGCGGCACGCGTCGGACTGCGCGTACCGCGCGACACCGGGGTCGTGTTTTTTCACCAGGAGCGTCCGGCCCGGCGCTTGAGCGGCCTGCTCGTGAACGCCGAGGAGGTCGGCCGGACGGCCGGTAGCGTCCTGATGCGTCTGATTGAGACCAATGAGCGCGGCGTGCCGTCGGTGCCGAACACCACACTCGTCAGTTCCCTCACCTGGCACGAGGGACGCACGCTACGCCCGTCACCCGAAAAAGTTTCCCCGAGTCATGCCGCGACTGCTCGTTGAAAAAACATCCCTGCACGTGAGGACCGCCGTTTTCGCGAAAATCGCCGCGATCATTCTCGGCTTGGGCGCAACCGCCGCCGCGGCGGTCAAACCGACCGCCGCCCGCATCAGTGAGATCACCGGCTGGCTTCCCGCCGCGCCGGCCCCCGTGGGACGCCCCGCCTCCGATCGGGTCGCCTGGGACGCCGTCGCCGCCCGCTTGCCGCTGCGGGAAATTCTCGTCGAAGCCGACCGGCTCGTGAATGTCGCACCTCCCGCCGTCACCGACGCGCTCTACTTGGAGTACTCACGCACCGGCTCCCGCACCGGCTACGAGAATGTCTACAACAGCCGCCGCGACCGCCTTACGACTTTCGCTTGGGCCGAGGCGCTGGACGGCCGCGGCCGCTACCTTGCGGCGGTGCAGCGGGAGGTGGACGCGATCCTCGACGAGAAGGCTTGGACGCTACCAGCCCACGACGCGTCGTTGAACAACTTCAACGGGCGGGTGGTCGAGGTCGACCTTGGGGCGGCGATGCGCGGCTGGAGTATGGCGACCGTCGCCGGATGGTTCGGGGAAAGTCTCGGCACCGCCCGCCTGACGCGGCTGCAGGCGGAGATCCGTCGACGCATCACGGATCCTTACCTCAACGCGATCCGCAACGGCCCGGTCGGCGGCATGTGGTGGGTCCACACCAACAGCAATTGGAACGCGGTCTGCCACGCGGGCGTGGTCGGCGCCACGCTGGCCGCCGTCACCGACCGCGCCCTCCGCGCCGAGGTCGTGGCCTCGGCGGAAGCCAACCTGCCCTACTTCGTGTCGGGTTTCACCGACGACGGTTACTGCACGGAAGGCATCGGTTATTGGAGCTACGGCTTCGGCCACCACATCCTGCTCGGCGAGGCCGTTTCCGCGGCCACCGGAGGACGGCTGCAGCTGGTCCAGGGGCAGAAACTTGAGCGCGTTGCCGCCTACCCGGTCGGCATGGCGATCCTGCCCCGCGTCTACCCGGCGTTTTCCGACAACTCGACCACGGTGCAGCCGGCCAACTGGGTGGCGCCCCTCGCGCGCCGGCTGCTTGACGGCGGCACCGCCCCCGCGCGCCTGCCGGCGATGGGCTGGGCGGAGGTCGCGCGCGATCAGCTCTACATAAGTGCGCTCCGCGTGTGGACCCCTTCCGTGGCCGCGGCCGCGCTGCCGCCCCAGCCGGAACTGCGGCACTGGTTCGCCGGCGCGCAGGTGCTCATCGCGCGCGCCGGGGATGACTTCGGCGCCGCCATCAAGGGCGGCAACAACGACGAGCTCCACAATCACAACGATCTCGGTTCGTTCGTCATCGCGCTCGGCACCACCGCGCTCCTCGTCGATCCCGGCAGCGAGGTGTACACCGCACGCACCTTCAGCGCGCAGCGCTACGACAGCAAAGTGCTCAATTCCTACGGGCACCCCGTGCCTGTCGTCGCCGGCCAGCTGCAGTCCACCGGCCCCGCCTTTGCCGCCAAGGTCCTGGCGACCGATTGGACGCGGGATCGCGACCGGCTGCTACTCGACCTCAAGGGCGGCTACGCGGTGCCGACCCTCCGCCGCCTCGAGCGGGAATTCATCTGCCGGCGCGGCGTCGCGGAGGGTTTCGTCATCACCGACGAATTCGAGTTCGCATCGCCGGCGTCTTTCGGCAGCGCCCTCGTGACCTTCGCCGCCTGGCGCGCGATCGACGCGTCCACGCTCGAGGTTGGCACCGGTGCCTCTCGCCTGCGGGTTCGGATCGAGGCCGAGGGCGGCCAGGTCGCCGTGCGCGCGGAGACCATTGAGGAGAACCTGCCGGGCGGCGCCAGGCCCACGCGCCTCGGCATCGACTTCACCCAGCCGCTGGCGCGGGGAAAGCTTCGCGTCACGGTCACGCGCGCGGAACCGCTGCTCACCGCCGACGCCGCCTCCCTCGCCGCGTCCTCCGCCGCCAAACTTGGGAACCTTTCGACGCTCAACACCACCCAGCCGGGCGAAGGCGGCCTGATCGCGGGCTTCTCGCTCGCGGGCGCAGGCCGCAAGCTGGTGCTGCTGCGCGCTGTCGGCCCGGGGATCGGCCAGTTTGGCGTTCCCTCCACGTTGCGGGATCCCGTGCTCGTCCTTCGCGCCGCCAACGGCACGGAAGTTTCACGCAACGACAATTGGCCGCCCGCGCTCGGCCCGGCCTTCGGCAGGGTCGGCGCGTTCCCGCTCACGTCCGGCAGCGCCGACGCCGCCGTGCTCGCCGAGTTGTCCACCGGAAGTTACACCGCGCAGATCGAGACCGCGGACGGCACGGCAGGGAACACGCTGGTGGAGCTTTACGACGCAGGTGGCGATGGCTCGCGGCTCGTCAACCTTTCGACCCGTGGCACCGTCTCCCCCGGCGCTCCTCTCACCCTCGGCCTGTCGGTGGGCGCCGGCGCTCCGCGCTGGTTTCTGCTGCGCGGCATCGGCCCGGGACTCTCTCCGTTCGGCGTCTCCACCGCGCTCGCCGACCCGCAACTCACGGTGTTTCGCGGCGATACGGTCGTCGCCCGCAACGACGATTGGAGCTCAAGCCACTGGACGACCGAGCTCGCCGCCGCCGCGACGGCGGTGCAGGCCTTCGCGCTGCCGGAGAACTCCGCTGACGCGGCGCTGATCGTGCAACTGCCGCCGGGCAATTACACATTCCAGGTCGCCGGCAAAGGCAGCGCCACCGGCACGGTGCTGGGCGAGGCCTACGAGCTGCCCTGATCGATCGCACACGCGGCGACGCAGGGCATGTTCGAGGTGACAAACGCGCGGCGTTGCGGCACTGGTCAACCGTGCCCCGTCTCTTGCTCCGCGCGCTGCCGCTTGCCGTTCTCATCGCGGCGGCGCTGTGGCTGCGCGTGCACGATCTCGCCCGGCGACCGATGCACGCCGACGAAGCGAATCAGGCGGTCAAGACGGGCGAACTGCTGGACGCCGGCCGCTACGTTTACGACCCCCGCGACCATCACGGGCCTACTCTCTACTACGCGGCTGCATTCACCGCCCGTCTCAGGGGCGAAACCAGCCTCGCAACGTTGTCCGAAACGACCGTGCGGCTCGTACCAGCGGTCACCGGCGCGTTGGCGGTGCTCTTCACGGCTCTGCTTGGCACTTCGATTCCCGGCCGGGAACAAGGCCGACCGGCACGCTGGATCCCCCTCGCCGCGGCAGCCTTCGTGGCGGTCTCCCCGCCCGCGCTCTACTACAGCCGCTACTTCGTCCAGGAGACGCTGCTCGCCACCTTCACCCTCGCGACCTTCGTCGCCGCCCGCGCCTGGTGGCGAACCGGGCTCACCCGCTGGGCGCTGGCCGCCGGCGTCGCCGCGGGGCTGATGCAGGCCACCAAGGCCAGCGCGCCGTTGTTCCTCG
>JBEGJD010000608.1:0-3564 GCA_041184765.1 Verrucomicrobiota bacterium
CGTGGCGCTTCAGTTCCGGTAGTACGATTCCCACCAGCGGACCATCTCGGCGTCCGTGGGATTCTTGGACAGACCGCGTTGTTGGAGCGGGCGTTCGTAGGTCTTAAGGCGCGTGTCGGCCACGATCTCAGCGACGGTCGGCTTGGTCTCGGGTGTGCCGCCTTGGTCGCCGGTCGCACGCATCCACTCGTCGAGCTTGCCGCGGAGGTCGCGCAGTGTGGCGGCGTGTTCGGGCAGCGCCGCCAGGTTGCGGGTCTCCCATGGGTCGGCGTCCAGGTCGTAGAGCTCCTCCGGCGGGCGACGTGGGGCGAGAAACGCGGCCTGCGCGGGCGTGAGTTTGCCCTCCGCCTGGAGGAGGCGGAGGAGCGGCAGCATCGGGTACTGCACTTCCTTGTAGCTGCTGTGCTGTGCGTACGGCAGCTCCGGGCGGAAGTTGCGGATGTAACTGAAGCGTGCGGTGCGCACGGAGCGGATGCGGTCGTCGGCGTCCCCGGCGCGGTCGCGCGCGCCCACCACAAACGTGCGGCGCGGGTTCTGCTCCGGAAGGAAAGCCACGCCCTGCATCACCGCCGGCACCTCCAATCCCGCGAGACGCAGGCAGGTTGGTGCGAGGTCGACCATGCTCACCAACTCCTCGCGCACGGTGCCCGGCGCGATCCGGCCGGGCCAACGCACGATCAGCGGAATGTGCAGGCCGCCGTTGTAGACCCATTGCTTGTCGCGCACGTGCGGCCGGCCGTTGTCGCCGAAGAACATCACGAGGGTGTCCTTCGCCACACCCTCACGCTCGAGCGAGGCGAGGACCTCTCCGACCATGGCGTCGAGGGCCTCGATGCTCTGCAGATAGCCTGCCCAGTCGCGGCGCGCGAGGGGGTGGTCGGGGTAGATCGGCGGCACGGGTGCATCGCGGTGGCGGGCCTCCGTGACCGGTTCGTTCACAAAGGGACGATGGGGGTGTTTCAGCTGCACCTGCGCGAAGAAAGGCTGGCCCGGGCGGCGTTTCCGCCAGTCGGGGCCGTCGTACATTGTACGCGTATCGATCACGAAATTGTAGTCGGCCTTGCCCCAGCGGGTGCTTTCCGGCCCCTGGCCGTTCGTCGCGAAATAGCCCGCGGTGCGCAGGATCTCGGGCAGGGTTTTTACTCCGGCCGGGAGGGGACGAGGGTCCTCGGTGCGGTGATGCTGGCAGGCGATGCTCGTCTGGTGGAGGCCGGTGATGAAGGCCGAGCGCGAGGTGGAGCAGATCGGCGCGGTCGTGAAGGCGCGGTTGAAACGCGCGCCCTCCGCGGCGAGGCGGTCGATGTTCGGCGTGCGCACGTGAGGGTAACCGTAAACGCCGAGCTCCGGGGAAAGATCGTCGGCGATCAGCCAGACGATATTGGGTCGCACCGGCGTTTCGCCGGCCGACGCGAAACGCGCGGTCAGCAGTACGAGCAGGGGAAGGAGCGCCAGGGGTTTCATGGTAATTCGTAGACTTCCACCAGCGCCTCGCCGGTGGTGCCGCCCATGCCCGACACCTGCGCGGTGTAGCCGCGGCCGGCCGGCAGCTCGACCACGAGCGCGGCGTCCCGACTTCGGTCGGGCAGGGCGAACGCAGCGACGGAACGGAACGTCGCGGCGAGCGCGAGGTCCCAATCGTCGTTTTCGGCGATCCGGGTGCCTTCGGCCGAGAAAACCTCGAGGCGGGGATTGGCGAGTGTTCCCTCCACGCCGAACTCGGCGAGGCCCGGGCCGACGCCGCGGATCAGCACACGGCGCGAGCCGCTGCCGGCGACGTAGAGACCGGCGATGAGAATGTCGCCGCCGGAGCCCACGCGATTACGTGCGGAAAGGTTAATAATCCGACCGTCGCGCGCCCCGCCGGTATCGTAGGCTTCGACCAGCACCGTGCCGCCGGCCGGTCCGGAAGCCTGCACGGTGGCGGCGCCGTCAAAGGACTGGAACAGGGCAGCGTCGCGGCTGGCGGTGGTGAACGGGAAGGCGCCCTGGGCCGCCATCACCGACCCGAGCGCCAAGGGCCAATCGTTGTTGGCGGCGGTGCGCGTCGCGCCCCGGTAGACCTCAAGGCGCGGGTCGGGCATCGCGCTGGTCAGGCCGAACGCCGCGAGCGTGGGGCCTGCGGCGCGCACCAGCAGATCGCGGGCGCCGCCGCTGACCACGAAGCCCACCGTAACCGGCTGATTCGCCGCGAGCGTCGTGCGGAGCGAAAGGTTGGCGAGCCACGCGCCGGTGCGTGGTGGGGCGGAGGGCGGGGTGATTGCCGGCCCCGCGGTGGCTTCGTTGGAGGCCTGCGGACCGTTGCCCGCGGCATTGAACGAGGTTACGCGGTACACCAGCGACGCGCCGGTCGGGGCCGAGGCATCGGTGTAGCTGGTCGCGTTGGCCGGCAGGGTCGTGAGGGTCTGCCATTCGGTCGCGGTGGTGGCGCGGCGTTCGACGCGAAAGCCGGTTTCGTTCGCGGTCTCGTCCTTCCACGTGAGGTTTATGCCGCCGGCCGCGGCCGAGGCGACGAGCCCGGAGGGCGCCGCGGGTGCGGCGGCCGGTGACGTCGCGAAGTACTCCTCGACGCCCTCACGGATCGCGCGGGCGACAATGCGGTGGAACCCGGCGTCCTGCAGCGCCGCGTTGTCGGGTGTCGGCCGGTCCATGAAAGCGACCTCGATCAGGATCGCGGGGCGCGTGGCGAGCCGGTTCTCGCCGTAGTCGCCGTTGAAGCCCTTCACCCGCCGGTCGGTCCAGGTCGCGTTGTACTCGCGGCGGATCGCGGCGATCACGCGGTTGTGGACGGCGTCGGCGAGCCGCTTGCTCTCGGGGCCGAAGCCGTTGTCGGTGTCGTAAAGCGTCTCGGTTCCGGTGCCGCCTCCGCCGTTATTGTGGAGGCTTACCAGGACGTCGGCGTTGACGTGGTTGGCCCATAGCGGCCGGCACCGGATGTCGTGGCTCAAGTGGTCGGTGCCGGTGGAACTCCAGACGGAAGCGGGCGCGCCGAGCGCTTTGAGGTGGTAGCGCGCGGCCTCCTGCCAACGCGGAAAGCCGCTTTCGCCGGTTCCGGCCGCGCGGTCGAGATTGCGGGTGGACAGCACCTCGGCGCCGGCGGTCTGGAGCTCATCGCGGACCAGTGTGATCATGTCGTGGTTCACGAAGTCCTCGACAATGCCCTGCCAGTATTCGCGCTGCAGCACCCACTGGCCTGCCGTGTTCTGATAGTATCCGTGTCCGGGGCTGATCGCGATGCGGCGCAACGCGAGCGCGGCCGCGGAGGGAGTGGTGGGTTCCGGCGCGTCGCGGAGCGGACGCTGGCGGAGCACGGTATCGGAGGACACCAGCAACTCGTGCAACGGCGTGCCGGCAATCGACGTGCGCACCTCGTAGGAGGCCAATTCGCGGGCGAGCACGTCACCGGTTGCGCGGTGGATCCGTCGCGAGAAGGCCTCGAACGCCGCGCTGCCGGGTCCGATCGCGGCGAGCTCCCCGCTGAAGTCGAGCTCCAGGCGCGAGTCGCGCAGGTCGGCCCGCAACAGGCGCACGCTTGGCTCGGGGCCGGCGGCGAGCGCGGATTCGATC
>JBEGJD010000609.1:0-3057 GCA_041184765.1 Verrucomicrobiota bacterium
AGCCCTTCCGGGGCATCACCGCCAAGGGCGCCGCCGAGCCCGGTCTGTTTCCCGTGCGCTCCACGGGCGTGAGCACCGGGCCCGTGCGTGAGGCCGCCCGCGCCTTCCTGGCCGCGCTCACGCCGGACCAGCGGTCGAAGACGGTCTTTCCCGTCGACGATCCGGAGTGGCGCAAGTGGATGAATCAGCACTTTTACGTCCGCCAAGGCGTGAGTTTCCAGGAGATGAGCGAGACCCAGCGCGCAGCGGCGTTCGGTCTGATGCGCGCGGGCCTGAGCGCCAAAGGCCTCAACCTCGCCCGCGATATCATGCGGCTGAACCACACCCTCGGTGAGCTGAACAACAATAATTTCGAGGAGTACGGCGAGTGGCTCTACTGGATCACCGTGATGGGCGAGCCCTCGGCGGATCGGCCGTGGGGCTGGCAGGTCGACGGACACCACCTCATCATCAACTACTTCGTGCTCGGCGACCAGGTGGTGATGTCGCCGGTTTTCGTCGGCTCCGAGCCGGTGACCGCGCGCGCCGGCCTACACCGCGGGGTTTCCATCCTGCGGGCGGAGCAGGACGCCGGTCTCGCGCTGCGCCGGTCGCTCAACGAGGAGCAACGCCGCCGGGCGGTGCTCCGGCCGGAGAAGGACGGCAACGACAACTTGACCGAGGCGTTCCGCGACAACGTGGTGCTCGATTACGCCGGGATACCGGCGACGGCGCTCGACGCCGGACAACGCGCGGCGCTGCTGGAACTGATCGCCCTGCACACCGGCAACGTGGCCGACGGCCACGCGCGGGTGAAACTCGAGGAGGTGCGGGCTCACCTCGACCGCACGCACTTCGCGTGGATCGGCGGGTATCGCGACGATAGCGTGTTCTACTATCGGATACACAGCCCGGTGGTCCTGATCGAGTTCGACCACCAGCGGCCCGCCAACCTGCGGCATCTCGCCGCCGATCCGCGCCAGCCCGGCCGCGAGCACATCCACGTCGTCGTGCGCACTCCGAACGGCAACGACTACGGCAAGGACCTGCTCCGCCAGCATCTCGCGACCGCGGGGCACTGACCGCAGGATTTTTTCAATCGCCGTCGTGGCGCGTCTCCACCCAGCGCACCGCGTGGCGGATCAGCGCCGTGACGTCGCGCAGACCGAGCTTCTTCTTGATGTGGCCGCGGTGAACGTCGACGGTCTTCGGGCTGAGGTGCAGCTCCGCGGCGATGTCGCGCGTGCTCTTGCCCTGGCCGATCAGCTGGAAGACCTCGAATTCGCGGTCGGTCAGCTGCTCGATCGGGGATCTTGAGCCGCGCGGCCGGCCGGTGGAAATGGCGTCAAGAATCCGGGCCGACATGCGCGGGCTCACGTAGATCTCGCCGGCCAGCACGCGACGAAGGGCGGCCAGCAGGTTTTCCCCGCCGGCCTCCTTCATGATGTAGCCGCGGGCGCCGGCGCGCAGCGCGCGCTCCGCGTAGACGCCTTCGTCGTGCATCGAGACCACCAGGATAGGCACCCTCTCGTGCGCGGCGCGGATGTCCCGGAGAAACTCCAGCCCGCCGCGGCCCGGCATGGTCAGGTCGGTGAGGATGAGGTCGGGGACACCGCGCGCCAGGTGTTGGAACGCCTCGGCGGGATTGCCGGCCTCGCCGCACACGATGAGGTCCGGCTGCCGGTCAATCAATTGCCGGAGACCAGCGCGCATGAAAGGATGGTCGTCGACGAGCAGCACGCTCCGTCGCGCCGGCTTCGGCGCGGCGGGGATCGGCGGGGTGGCGGCTTTACGCTTCATGGTGCGAGAGAGGGTAGGGAACACCTTACGGCCACGCCCTCACCCCGTCGCGATTCAACGGCGAGCTGGGCGCCGATGACATTGGCTCGATGGCGCATGACGCGCAGGCCGATGCCTTCCGCGCGACCCGTGCGGGCGGCGGGCAGACCGTTGCCGTCATCCTTCACGACGAGATTCAGGCGGCCGGCCGTGTCCTCGAGGCGGATCACGATGTGGCGCGCGCGGGAGTGCTTCACCGCGTTGTTCACCGCCTCCTGCGCGATGCGGTAGAGATGCCCGGCGGTGAAGGCGTCGTTGAGCGCCACCGGCCGCGGGCACTCGAAGGTGCAGCGCAGCTTGCCGATCGCACCGGTGCGTTCCGCCAGCTCGGCGAGTCCCAGCTGCAGGGCGTCGGGCTCGGCGCCGACGGGCACGAGGCCGCGCGCGAGGAAGCGGGTCTGGGCGACGGCCTCGCGCAGCATCCGGCTCATCACGTTGAGCCTTTCCGCCAGCTCCGGGTGCGCGGAGGCGTCGTCCTTCGCCAGCGTGCACATCAGCTCCAGGGCGGTGAGCTGCTGGCCCAGGTTATCGTGGAGATCGGCGCCGATGCTCTGGCGCTCTCGCTCGCTGATATCGAGGATCTCGCGCTCGAGCCGGCGGTGCTCGGCCTGGGCCGCGCCAAGCGCGCGGTCCCGGGCGACCGCGTCGAGCGCGCGGCGCACGACCGCCGGGAGGTGCTCGAGCAGCTCCGAGTTCTTCATCACGTAGTCGAGCGCGCCCTGCTTCATCACCTCGACCGCGGCCTTTTCGTCGCCGCGGCCCGTCACCACAACGAAGGGAACAGCCGCGCGATCGCGTTGCAGACGGGTGATCAGTTCCGGGCCGCCGCCGTCGGGCAGCTTGAGGTCAAGAACGAGCAGATCGGGCGGACTCAGGTCGAGACGCGCGAGGGTTTCGCGGGCGTTCGCGGCGGTTTCCACCGCGTAGCCCGCGCCTTGGAGGGCATCCGCCATCAGCAGCCGCAGGCCCTCGTCGTCATCGACGACCAGGAGAGCCGGGGCGGACGTCGCGTTCTTCACGGGAGACGGGCTCAGCCGGCGGTCAGCCGGGGGATCTGCAGGAACGGCACGAACCCGCCGAGGCTCCGGATGGCCTCGGAGAACCGGTCGTAGTCCACGGGTTTCTGCATGTACACGTTGCAGCCGAGCTCGTGGCACCGGGCGATCTCGCGCGAGTCGTCGGTGGTGGTGAGCATGATTACCGGCAGCCTCCTCAGGTTCGGGTCGGATTTGATGCGCC
>JBEGJD010000610.1:0-5211 GCA_041184765.1 Verrucomicrobiota bacterium
GTACCTTGGTGACTTCAATGCGGTCGACGCTGCCTGCGGAGCTGGCAGCCAGGTCGAAGTTGCGGTCAATCGAGGGCGTCGAAACCTCGGCGCCGTCGACCATGAAGATCACGCCGCCGGCCGGCATGCCGCGGATCGAAGCGGTCGCGGCGGTCTGCGGGCCGGACACGATCGAGAGGCCGGGCGTGTACTTGAGGTATTCCCCGATGTTCCCGTCGCCCAGGTCACCGATCTCATCGAGCACGACCACGTTCTTGATGTTGGGGGAGACCTTCTGCTCGTTGATCGCGGCGGCCTGCGCGCTGAGCTGAGTCGACTCGACGATAAAGCTGCCGAGGCGCACCACATCCGGTGAAACCGCCGTCGTGCGGTCGCGCGGGATCTCGAGTTCGAAATCGCGGCGCGCCGGGGCAGCCTCGGAAGCCTTGACCACCGCGCTCCGCGGCTCGAAGCCGGCGTAGGTGACCCGGAGTCTCACGTCGCCGGCGGGCAACCCGGAAAGGCGGAAATCGCCGTTGCCGTCCGTGTAGGTCTCGACGTTGGACCCCTCGACGACGATGCGCGCGTTGTTGAGGTAGACACCCGTCGCGGCGTTGAGCACGCGTCCCTCGACGGTCGCCGCGGCGACTCGGCCGACGGGCAGGACGACCACCGCGGCGGCCAGCAGACGCCAGCCGAAGCGGGCGGGGAGGGAGTTCAAGACATGGCTGTTCATGGGGAAAGTTCGCGGATAAGGGGGAGCACCACGGGCAGCACGCGGCCCGAGAGATCGGCGTGCCCCGCGGCGTTGGGATGGCAACCGTCCGTCGTCCAAGGCTGCAAGCGATCGCCGCGGGACTGCACCGAGGCCCAGCCGGCGAAATGATCGACCAGGGGTACGCCGATCTCGGCGGCCACCGCGCGGCAGGCGGCCGCGAAGGGCGCGAGACGCACGTTGGGATCCTCGCCGAGGCCGTTGCGGGGATTCTCCTCCGCGAACATCGGCGGGGTCATGAGCACCACGCGCGCGCCCCCGGCCCGGAGCCGACGGACGATCTCGCGCAAGTTTTCGGTGTAGGCGCGCTCACTGAGCCGCGAAGCCGTCTTACCCGCGTCGACCCAGCTGTCGTTGGTGCCGTACATGACGGTGACCAGATCAGGCCGCTGCGCGATGATCTCGGAATCGAGCCGCGTCAGCGCCTGATCGGTACGCTCGCCGCCGATGCCGGCGTTGTGCACCCGCGCCATCACCCCGACTTCACGTAGCGCAGCCTGCAAACGGGAGACATAGGCCTCGCCGGGTTCCACGCCCTTGCGCGCGCCGCGTGTGATCGAGTCGCCCAACGCGATGACGCGCGGACCCGTGCCATCAATAGGCCGATCGACCGGACGCAGAAAATCCTGCTCCCGGAGCGAGGCGCTGAGCGCGCCTTGCATCGTCGAAATCCACAGCCGGCCGGGCTCGGGTTCGAAAACATACGGGTACGAAAGCCACCCCGCCGATTCCCGCGCACCCTTGGTGGGAACGCTCGCCGCGATGACCTGCGGAGGCGTCCAGGTGAGACCGTCGTTTTCCGAAAACGCCAGCGAAAGTTGGTCCCGCCGGCCCGCGCGTTTCACCGGATCGCGGTAGCGGTTGAAGACCAGCGCCAGACGGCCACTCGCCAGACGCGTGAGCATGCCGGGAGAATCACTCGCCTCGAGCGGCGACGGGATCGGCGCACCCCACTTCGATCCGTCCCGCGAGCTCGTCCAATAGAAGCATCCGTGCGGCACCCGCAGGAGCATGAACAATGTGCCATCGGCGCGCTCCGTCACCGTCCCCTCGATGGCCCCGCCGTGCGTCGAGGCGCGCAGACCGGCCACATTCGCGCGGTAATTCCCCGCTTCCCCGAGATCGATCGTCTCACCCGCTTGCCAGGTCTGGCCGAGGTCGTCGGAGAACAGGATCGTGGTCACATGCCGTCCGGGATCGGCCTTCGCCTGCTGGCAGATCAGCACCACACGGCCGGTGCGGAGCTGGATCATCTGCCGCACCGCGCCACACCAACCGTCCTGCAGGTTCACCGGAGACGCCCACGTCACCCCGTCGTCGGCGCTTCGGCTCAGGTACACCGGTAAACGGCAGCCCTCGAGGGGACCGCGCGAATCGTCCCAGCGGAAGTCGAGCTCCTTGCGATTGAGAAAAGCGTAAAGGATCACGCCCTCGCGCGTGCGCAGCAGCGCCCGCTCACCGCTGGATTCGAAGCGTGCCTCGTCGAACAGGGTCCGCCGCGTCCAGGAGCGGCCCTCGTCGAGTGACACCAGCGCTCCGCGCGCATCGACGCCCCAGATCGCCCGATCGGCCGAGCGTACGAACGGGCCCTGATGCGAAAAGGGCAGCACCGAGACCCTTTCCTGCAGCACGATATCGGCCCGCACCGCGGGGGAGACCAAAGCCAGAAGCGCCAGCAGGAGATGCGTGGTGGGGAAGACGCGCCACATGGGGAAGCCGGGAGGTTGGGTAGATGAAGGTGACGCAGGCAAACGTATCCCAAGGGCGAAAGCCCCACCGGATGACCACGGGGCGTTTTCGCAGTTGAGGTCACGGACGCGCGCGTTTCGTTTCCGCCGCCCCATGCGAACCTCCCTCATCCGCCAGCGTCTGCGTCAGAACAAGGCCGCGCGCATCGCGTGCCTCTACCACCCCACCACCATGATGCCGGCGCACGCCGCCCAGGCGGGATTCGACGCCATCTGGCTCGATACCGAGCACTGCACGTGGGAGCGCAGCGAGCTCCAGCGGCTGATCGCACATCATCAACTCGCGAACATCGACTGCATCGTGCGCACCGGCAGCCGCAACGCGGCGGAGCTGTACCATCTTCTCGAGGACGGCGCGACCGGCCTCATGATCCCGCACGTCAACACGGCCGGGGAGGCCGCCGCGCTCGCGCGGGCGACTAAATTTCCCCCGCTCGGGGAACGGGGACTCGATGGCGCCGGGCTCGACAACAAATTCTACCTCGACGGCACAGCCGGCTACCCCGCCGCGGCCAACGCGGAGACATTCCTGATCGTGCAGATCGAGACTCCCGAGGCCGTCGCCGCGGTCGACGCCATCGCAGCGGTGCCAGGGGTGGATGGGCTCTTCATCGGCCCCGGCGACCTTTCCCTGCGCCTCGGGTGCCCCATGGATTGGAGCAATCCGAAGATGGTCGCCGCGGAGGATGCGGTCGCCGCGGCCGCCGCCCGCCACGGCAAGGCGTGGGGCCGACCCTCCGGCTCGACGGAGGACATCGCGCACCTAGCGAAAAAGGGTGCGCGGCTGATCGCGCACGGCAGCGATTTCGGCGCGGTCATGCGTATGATGCCGGTGTTCGCGAAGACCATGAAGGATGGTCTCGGCGAGGCCTGAAAAGGACGGCACGACTTGCGCGCCCCATCCGGTCGGTTTTTCTGCCGAGGTTCGGATCCCACGGCTCCGCCACCCCGACACTACTCTCCCCTGATCATGAAACTGCGCCTCCTCCTGCTTACCCTTATCGCCTCGGCCGCAACCCACGCGGCTGACGCGCTCCAGCCGCTCCGCCAGGCCCTCACGTTGCACGCTTCGTTCGACCGCGGCCTCGACGCCGATTTCTCGCGCGGCGACCCGAAGATCAAATTCGCCGGAGTGCCCAAGGGTCAGCCCGCCGGCCCGGGGGAATCCATCACCATCGTTCCGGGCGCCGGGCGCTTCGGTGGCGCGATGCACGTCACCAAGAAGAACCCCATCCGCCCGTATTACGCGGGTCCGGGCGCCATCAACTACAACAGCGCCGACTGGAGCGGTTCGGTCTCGGTTTGGCTGCGACTCACGCCCGATGAGGATCTCGAGCCCGGCTACTGCGATCCGGTGCAGATCATCGGCGACGATTCGAAGAAGGGATTCATGTTCCTCGAATGGTCGAAGGACGAGAAACCCCGCCATTTTCGTTACGCGATCCGCCCGCTGGTGGAGATCTGGAACCCGCGCGGCCTGGATTGGGCGAAGATGACCGACGCCGAGCGGCCGATGGTGGCGTTGCACACGGCGCCGTTCTCCCGCGAACGTTGGACGCACGTTGTCTTCACCTTCCACCGCGTGAACACCGGTAAGTCGGCCCTGGGTGAGCTCTTCCTCGACGGAAAGTCGCGCGGCGTGATCCGTGATTGGGACCTCCGCTTCGGCTGGCAGGCCGACAAGGTGCAGCTGGTGCTCGCCGCCGCCTATGTCGGGCAGATGGACGACCTCGCGGTGTTCGATCGCGCGCTCACGGTGTCCGAGGTCGCGCAGTTGTTCGCGCTGAAGAACGGCATCCGCGACTTGCGGTGAACGATTGAACGGACGCTCTTCCGCCCGCAGGCCGGGGTGGGATTCCACGTGGCTGGCCCCGATGGAGCCGGTGTGGACGGGATGGCCTTCGACTGATAACCGTTTCGAAGAAGGCCGGGGTCACCCGACCCCGGCTACAGAGCGCCAAGATCATTCGGAAACCTCCCCTACCCCATGAAATCCTCCGCCCTCGCGATCTGCTCGTTGTTCGCCGCCTCCCTCGCCGCCGCGGCCGAACCGAGCCTCACGGTCACGCGCGACGTCCCGTACGCGATGCCCGTCCATGAGCGCAACACGCTCGACATCCACGCGCCCGCCGGGGCGAAGGATCTTCCGGTGGTCTTCTGGATTCACGGCGGCGGCTGGCAGGCCGGGAGCAAGGCCGACGTGCAGTTGAAGCCGAGGCTCTTCACCTCCGCGGGCTGCGTCTTCGTCGCCATCAACTACCGGCTGCTGCCGCAGGTCGACATGACCACCCTCACCCGCGACGTCGCCCGCGCGTTCGGCTGGGTGCACCGCAATATCGCGAACCACGGCGGCGATCCGCGCCGCATCTTCGTCATGGGGCATTCCGCCGGCGCTCAGCTTGCCGCTCTGCTCTGCACCGACGACCGCCTCGCACGCGCCGAAGGCGTCCCGTTTTCCTCGCTCAAGGGCTGCGTGCCGGTCGATGGCGACACGTTCGACCTGCCTGCGATCATCGCCACCGCCGAGACCCGCCGTCGCGTCCACGGGCAACCCGAGCCGAAATCAACGCACCGTTCGAAGTTCGGCACCGAAGAACAGCACCGGGAACTTTCCGCCGTGACCCACGTCGCCCCGGGCAAGGGCATCCAGCCGTTCCTCATCCTCCACATCAACGCCAACCCCGACACCACGATCCAGGCCCAGCGCCT
>JBEGJD010000611.1:0-3134 GCA_041184765.1 Verrucomicrobiota bacterium
GTTTGGCCAATTGCTCAAGTTCCTTGGACAGCCGCACCTTCTCGGCACCGGCGTCCACCGCGCTCGCAAGATCCAAATACGCCGTACCCAGCGGGGTGACCACCGCAGGAGCGGCGTCGACTTTTTCGCGCCGCTCGATCTTCGCCGCGCCCGCCATCCGGGCGAGCTTGGCCAGGTTCGCGGAGATAACGGTCCAGTCGGCGTCGGTCGCCGTGACCAGGAATGTGACGTCCCGCCGGCTGGCGAGATTGTGTTCGGCCTTGAGGGCGCGCACCTGCGAGACGAACTGCTTCAGGCGCTCTACGGTGGCCACCGAGGCGCGGTCGATCACGACGCCCTTCACTTGGGCGACGGAGGCCAGCTGCGAGGAATCCTCGATCCTTGCGTCCTCTATGAACTTTCCCGGCGCACCGTAGCCCAGCTGCGCCCAGAGCTCCTCGGTGATGAATGGGATGAACGGATGCAGCTGAAGCAGCGTTCGCCGCAGCACGAGATCCTGGATGGCCAGGCAGGTGCCCTTCGTCGCCGGATCCTGCAGCTTCGCCTTCGACACCTCCACGTACCAGTCGCAGAAGTCATTCCAGAAAAACCCGTACAGGGCCTGCGCTGCGGCGCTGAACTCGAACTCGGCGAAGCAACGCGCGACCTCGCGCGAGGTCGCCAGCATGCGGTCGAGGATCGCGTGATCGTCGGCGTCGAAACGCGCGGGCTCCAGCCGGGAGAGGATCGCGTCCACGGAGGAATTGTCGCCCGCCGGGCCGCTCATCTGCCGGAAACGGCAGGCGTTCCACAGTTTGTTGCAGAAGTTTTTTCCGCTCTCGATGCGGTCTTCCTGGAAGCGGATGTCCTGGCCTTGCGGCGCGATCGAGACGATGCCGAGCCGGAGGCCGTCGGCCCCGTACTTGCCGATCAGGTCGAGGGGGTCGGGCGAGTTGCCGAGCGACTTCGACATCTTGCGGCCCTGAGCGTCGCGGATGATGCCGGTGAAATAGACATGACGGAACGGGATGCGGCGCTCGATCGGCTCGCCGGGTCGCATGAACTCCAGGCCGGCCATGATCATGCGCGCGACCCAGAAGAAGATGATGTCGGGGCCCGTCACCAGCGTCGTGGTCGGGTAGAAATGATCGAGCCCCTGCTTCGCCTGCGCCTCGCGGTCAGGCCAGCCGAGCGTCGCGAACGGCCAGAGCCACGACGACGCCCACGTGTCTAGCACGTCGTCCTCCTGCGTCCAGTTCTCCGGGTCAGCGGGGCCCTCGAACGAGACATGCACCTTGGCCGGGTCGCGCAGGTCCTGCTCGGTGAGGGCCTCGCGGTCGAGGCCCTTGCGGTACCAGACCGGTATGCGGTGGCCCCACCAGAGCTGACGGCTGATGCACCAATCCTGGATGTTTTCCAGCCAGTGTAGGTACACCTTGCTCCAGCGCTCGGGGTGGAAACGGATGTGGCCGTCGCGCACCGCCGCCTTGGCCTCCTCCACGCGCGGGTACCGCAGCCACCATTGCCACGTGAGCCGCGGCTCGATCGGAACGTCCGCCCGTTCCGAGTAACCGACATTGTTGGCGTGGCTCTCCTCGGCGAGGAGCGCGCCGGATGCCTTGAGGATCTCCGCCGCCCGCTTGCGGCCGGCGAACCGCTCCATGCCCGCGAGGTCCGGCCCCGCGAGCTCGTTCAGCACGCCGTCGGCGCGGAGGACATCGATCACCGGCAGCTTGTGGCGCAGACCGATCTCGAAGTCGGTTTTGTCGTGGGCCGGCGTGATCTTGAGGGCGCCGGTACCGAACTCGCGATCCACGGCGGCATCGGCGATGATCGGGATCTCCGCGACAGGCCCCAGCGGGCGACGCACCTTCTTGCCGACCCAGCCAGCATACCGCGGATCCTCCGGGTGCACCGCGATCGCCACGTCGCCGGGAATCGTCTCCGGACGGGTGGTCTTGACCTCCACAAACACCCCGGGGGCGTCGACGCGCTCGTAGCGGACACGGTAGATCGTGCTGCTCACGGGCTTCATGATGACCTCCTCGTCGCTGAGCGCGGTCTGCGAGACCGGGCACCAGTTCACCATGCGTTTGCCGCGGTAAATGTGTCCCTTGCGGAAGAGGTCGACGAACACCGTCAGGACCGCACGCGAGTAATGCGGGTCCATCGTGAACTGGGTGCGGTCCCAGTCGCACGAGGCGCCCAGCCGGCGCAGCTGCTCGAGGATGATGCCGCCCTTCTCGTGGCGCCACTCCCAGACCTTCTCGAGAAACTTCTCCCGGCCGAAATCATGCCGCGTCTTCTTCTGCTTGCGCAGCTCGCGCTCCACCACGGTCTGCGTCGCGATGCCCGCGTGATCCGTACCCGGCAGCCACATCGCGGAGCGGCCCTCGAGCCGCGCACGGCGGATGAGCACGTCCTGGAGCGTGTTGTTCAAGACATGCCCCATCGTGAGCACGCCGGTCACGTTCGGTGGCGGAATTACGATGGTGTACGGGTCACGCCCGGCGTCGACCCGGCCCGCAAAGGCGCCCGCCGCTAGCCAGCTGGCGTACCACTTCTTCTCCACATCCCCCGGTTCGTAGCTCTTGGTGATCTCAGACATGGGCGTTGCTCGGTTTTAAACCGGCGAGAAAACGTCCCGCCCGAGAGCGACGCAAGCGGTTATCCGCCCGCGAAAAACGGCGTTCGCACTCCCCTGCGCGCCAGCGGCGATTCAGGCCATGCGGCAACCAACCGTCAGCAACACGTTCGCCCAGAGCGCCTGATCTGCCGTCTGGATCGTCAGGACATGATCAGGCGACTCAACCGCCTTGTAGAAATCCCACTTCGAGATTGGCGTGATCTGGGCCTTTACCCCGGCCGCACGCGCGATCTCGCGGTACTCGGCCCACGCCTTGGGTTCGCCCGCCGCCGCGTAGGGGTCATCGGGCGGGATGCCCATCGTGTTCACCTCATCGACCGGCAGCGCGCTCAACACCGCCCGCAGCGCCTGCGAGACGGTGATGACCCCCGGGGTGAGGTTCATCGAGACGACGCGGGCGTTGGGCCCCTTTTTCGTCGAGGCCGGGTAATTGCCGTCGGCCAGCAGGACCTTGGCGTGATGACCGGCGCGCGCGAGGACCTCGGAGATCTCGGGGTGGATGAGGGTG
>JBEGJD010000612.1:0-5422 GCA_041184765.1 Verrucomicrobiota bacterium
GTCGTAGATCGTCGCGTTTTGAATCTCAACGAGGGTTCTCGCGTCGGAAAAGTCCGGCTCGCATCCGCCCTCGATCCGCAGCGACTTCGGAATCCCGTAATCCCCGGCGAAAGCCTGCGGGACGGTGTTGCTTTGATCCACGGCATGAAGGTGCACCCGGGTCAGCGGCTGAACCGCTCCTAGATCGAGTTGGAAGGCCGGACTTTCTCCGAGGGCGAACTGATTGACGTACGCCACGCTTCCCGCCCCGCTCGCCGCCGCCATCAGGTAGGGGAGCACGCCGTCCACCGCATAGGATTCGGCCCAACCCGGCGCGAGCGAGGGATTGCCGCCGGCGGAAGATCTCACCGGCCTCCGCAGCGCTACGTTTTCCTCTCCCGCGAAGGCCAGAACCTCCGACAGCTGGAAGACGTACTTCCCATCGAACGCACGTCGCGAGAGCCCGATCGCCTCGACTCGGATCCACCCGGCCCGGATCCCGCGGCACGGAATGACCAAGGGGGCGATCCGAGGCAACAACCCCGAGTCCACGCGATACTCCGCGATCAGTCCGCCGATGCGATCCTGGTCAATTCCGCCGTATATCCGCAGTGCGGTAGGAAACGCGTCGGCCTGAAAACCATCCGTGGCGTCCCGGCGGATGGCGGGCACGAGGACAATCTCATCCAGGATAACGACCTTCTCAAACCCCACCTCAATCCACTCCGGGTGATCCGGCACTTCGCGCGGATGCGACCGGAAGCCGATGGGCCCGATACCCCCGCTGAGACTGTAACTCGCCAATCCCGCCAACTGGAAATCGATTTGCTCCAGACGCTCCTCCAGGCGCTCGAGCGGAAGATCAGTCACACCCTCCCCCGCCACCGGGAGGGGCAAAACCGCCGGTAAAAGAGCCAGGAAGGTCCGCAGCCGCATAACGACGGGTCAGGATCAGACTCCCGTTCGTTCCGATGCGAGCGGGAACATCAGCCTCCGGTGATGGGCGGAATTCTCCGGACGGATTCCAGCGGCGGCCGGGCTCGCCGCTCCCGACCCTGACCCAGTACACAGCCGCGGGGTCCCCATCAAGAGGTCAGCCTGTTACATGTTAGCGCAGTCGTTCGGTCGGCGCGGGAAGTTTGCTAACATGTAACAGGCTGACCCCTTGGGATCGGTCCTCGCCGTCCGATCGACGCCCCCCCCGGCCCAGCTCCGCCGCAACCGAAGCTTCGTTCCGGATGGCTTCCGAATAGCTCCGCGAGGGGGCAACCACGGATGGACACGGGTCAACACGGATGGGCGGCAGCGCTGATCACGAACCGCCTTTTCGCTCTCGCGGTGCCGCGGAAGGTCCGACACCGCTCGACCGCAGCTGCCCCCTGCGACCGCCCCCTAAAACCCCATTACCTCGTGAACCGCACCCACTGTTTCCCTTCGGCACCCCACCCGAAAACGAACGCCTTCTTCAGGCGGCTAGCCGCCTCCCGCGAAGGACATGGCCAGTCACGGGTTCTCCTTTTGATCGCCGCGTGCGCTTGGGTAGCCTCAGGCCTCGTCCGCACCGCGCCCGCCGCGCCGGCCCCCGCTGCCTCCATCCGCGCCGAGACGACCACCGGCGCCATCTTCGGGCGCGTGCAGAGTGAGGTCACCGGGCAATACCTGCTGAACGTCCGCGTCACGGTGGAAGGGACCGCGCTCGAGGCGTTCACCGACGCCTACGGCACGTTTCGCCTCGCGCAGGTGCCGAGCGGCCGGGTGACGCTCGGGGCCTTCTACTCGGGGCTCGATCCCCGGCGGATCACGCTGGAATTGGCGCCCGGCCAGAACCTCGAGCAGAACTTCAACCTGACGAGCCGCGCGGTCGCCGCGGAGCAGCCCGGCGTGGTGCGGCTCGACCCGTTCGTGCTGGCCTCCTCGAAAGTGCGCGAGGGCGAGGCGCTGGCGACCAACGAGCAGCGCTTCGCGCCGAACATCAAGAACGTCGTCTCGACCGACGCGTTCGGCGACGTCCCCGAGGGCAACATCGCGGAGTTCATGCGCTTCCTTCCCGGCGTGACGGTCGGCTACGAGGACGAGATGCCGACCGCGGTCTCGATCCGCGGCTTCGGCGGCAACATGACCAACGTGATGACCGACGGCGCGACCATGGCGAATTCCGCGCGCATCGGTTCCTCGCGCGAGTTCGATTTCATCCAGGTCTCGATCAACAACGTCTCGCGCATCGAGGTCACCAAGGTGCCGACGCCCGCCAACCCGGCGAGCGGCCTCTCCGGCAACGTGAACATGGTGAGTAAGAACTCGTTCGAGCGCAGCCGGGCCCAGCTGAACTACCGGCTCACGTTCTCGGGTCAGGGCGACAACCTGAAGCTAAGCCGCCAACCGTTCCCCTTCGACACCTACGAGCGTCCCGTGAAGCCCGGGTTCGACTTCGACTACACCCTGCCGGTGAACCGGAAC
Organism: Verrucomicrobiota bacterium; assembly: GCA_041184765.1. Lineage (GTDB taxonomy): Bacteria > Verrucomicrobiota > Verrucomicrobiia > Opitutales > Opitutaceae > ER46. The sequence continues at coordinate 2,437 of JBEGJD010000612.1, forward strand.
TTCGGCCTCGTGCTGACGGCGCTGCAGTCGTTCGTGATGTCCGATCAGGACAGCTCGAACACGACGTGGAACGCGACCGCCGCCGGCACCGGGGCGACCCCGGCCCGTCCGTACCTCCAAAGCCACACCCTGCTCGAGGCGCCCAAGTGGCGGGACCGCAACTCGGCCGGACTCAAGCTGGACTGGCGCGTCTCGCCCGACGCCGTCCTCACGCTGGGCATGCAGGCCAATTATTACCGCTACGTGAACGGCAACCTGCAGCGCACCACCAGCGTCGGCACCAACGCCGCGCCCTCGATCGCCGCCGGCGTGCCCCTCACCTTCGGGGAAAAGTTCGCGCGCAGCGCGACCGGACGTGGAACCGCCAGCTTCAGTTCCAATTTCCTCCACGACTACGCGAAGACCCTCAGCGCCAATTCGCGCTACCGTTACCATAGCGCCGATTGGCTGGTTGATGCCGGTGCGCACGCCTCCAAGTCCATCACCTGGCGGCGCACGATCATGAAGGGGCATTTCAACAGCTTCGGCAGCAGCCTCCTGGAGACCGTCGGCGTGCGCGTGAATTTCGAGGACATCCGGCCGGAGGGTCCGGGTGTCACGCGCGCGTTCGACGCCAACAACCGCGAAATCGATCTCTTTGATCTGCGGAACTACCGCCTCTCCACCGCCAACTCCGGGACTTATCGCAATTACACCGACGACACCGCCGGGGCGGACCTGAATGTGAAGCGCAGCCTGAACGTTTTCCGGACACCGGTCACGGTGCAGACCGGCGGCCTGCTCGGAATCCAGGACCGCGATCACCGCCGGGATTCGCTCGGCTACACCTACAACCCGGCCAATCCCGCGGATCCCACGCTCGCACCGTTCCGCATGCAGGTTTACCGCGACCACCCGAACTATTGGGCCGGCCAGCCCATTCCCTGGGTTTCACCCAACCGCATGGTCGAGGCGTGGGGCGGAAACCCGGGACTGTTCACCCAGACCGCCGCGCAGAAAGTGGCGTCGGAGCAGGCCCGGATCAACGGCTCCGAAACGTTCAAGGAGATCACCACCGCGGTCTATCTCCAGGCCGAGGCGCGACTCCTCGACAACCGCCTGACCGCGCTCACGGGCGTTCGTTTCGAGCGGATCCACACCAAGGCGCAGGGACCCTTGTTTGAACCCGGCAACGCCTTCGTGCGCACCGCCTCCGGCGCCTTTGCCCGCACTCCAGCGGGAGCCCGCATCCGTCGTCCCGAGGCCGGCGCCGCCGGCTCGCTGGAGGAGCTTCGCCTCGTGCGCACCGAACTGGGCCGGAGCATCAACGGCGGCTACGAGGGCTACTACCCCAGCGTGCATCTCACCTACAATGCCACCGCGAACCTGCTCTTCCGCGCCGCGTACGCGCTGACCTACGGCAAGCCGGATTACGCCAACATCATTCCCAACACGACCATCACCGAGAACGACGTGGCCGAGGGCGCGGACCCCTCGGTCCTCCGCGGCACGCTCAGCGTCAGCAACCCGGACCTGAAGCCGTGGCAGGCGGACAACTTCGATCTTTCCGCCGAATATTACACCGAATCCGGCGGCGTGTTCAGCGTGGGCGCGTACCGGAAGGACATCCGCGGCTTCTTCGACAACCGCGTGGCGCTCGCGACCGCCGCGGATCTGGAACGACTCGGGGTCGAGCCGGAATACGTCGGCTGGATGCTCACCACCACCGTGAACGGCGGCGACGCGCGTGTGGACGGAGTCGAGTTCAATATTCGCCAGTCACTCCAACCGCTGGGCGGAGCCTTCCGGTTCTTCTCCGTCTTCGCGAACGCCACCAAGCTGAAGCTCCAGGGCAGCCGCACCGCGGCCTTCGGGAGCTTCATCCCGGAGAACGTGAACTGGGGCTGCACGTTCACGCGCAACCCGGTCACCGTGATGCTCAAGTGGAACGCCCGCGGCGAGCAGCGGTTCGGCACCGTGCCGGCGATGGGCCCGGACGCGGGGAACTACCAGGAGAAGCGCACCACGATGGACGTGAACGCCAGTTACCAACTCCACCGGCGGCTTTCGCTGTTCCTCAACGGCCGGAACATTCTCGACGTGAACAATCTCCAGTTCCGCTACGGCTCGGAGACCCCCGGCTACGCCAAGATCGGCATCACCTCCAAGTTCGGCGTGGCTTGGTCGGCGGGAGTGAAGGGCACCTTCTGAGCGCCAAAACGCCGCGTTACCGCCGGAAGGGGTCAGGATGAAACCTGCAACGGGTATTCCCGTTCCCGAGCCCCGCGAACCCACGGGGGTACTGCTGGCCGCCGCCTTCGGCACCTAAACCGCGATGGGAGACAGGCCGCCGGTGTGTCGGCGGTTGCAGGTTGCATCCCGACCCCGTTGCGCTCGCGGCTCAGTACGATCCGCGGCGGGCGGCCGCGGCTACACCCAAGCCACCCCCATTCGTGTTCCTTCGTGTCCATTCGTGGTTCATCCGCTTTCTCATCCGTGTCCCTTCGTGACGACGGCTGGTTCTCGCCGACGCGGAGCAACACCGCGGCGCCTCAAGCTCGCCGCATCATCCGTGTGAATCCGTGTGCATCCGTGGTTAAACAGCCCGGGCTTTTTTTGAAAAGCCGCGTCAACGGGGTCAGATCCCACTGAGCTATGTCAGGCCGCCGGCGTGTCGGCGGTTGCAGGTCGCATACCGACCCCGTTGCGCTCGCGACTCAGTACGATCCGCGGCGGGCGGCCGCGGCTACACCCAAGCCGCTCCCTTTCGTGTTCCTTCGTGTCCATTCGTGGTTCATCCGCTTTCTCATCCGTGTGCCTTCGTGCCCACGGGTGACTTTCACCGATGCCGCGGAGCCTTGCCGCGGCGCCTCAAGCTCGCCGCATCATCCGTGTGCATCCGTGGTTATAAAAGCCCGGGATTTTCCGAAATACCCGATCTTGAGAGTTGGGTCAGGTTGATCAGCCTGCCGTCGCAACCCCCGATCCCGTGACCCCCGATTCCATC
>JBEGJD010000613.1:0-13377 GCA_041184765.1 Verrucomicrobiota bacterium
ATTTCCGCCTCACGCAGTTTCAAGGCGTGGTGCTGCTCCAGCAGGTCGACAAGCTGGTTGCCGAGACCGCCCGCCGCCGCGAGGCGGCCGCCTACCTGAACGAGCGCCTCGCCCGCATCCCCGGCATCACGCCCGTGCGCGTGCCGGAGAACAGCCGCGGGGTCTACCACCTGTATCCGGTACGCTACGACGCCGCCGGGTTCAACGGCCTGTCGCGCGACGTTTTCCTGAAGGCGCTCAACGCCGAGGGCATCCCCGGCAGTTCCGTCTACAAGGAGCAGTACTTCGACGGCATCTTCGACGAAGTGATCGCCTCTCGCGGATTCCAACGACTCTTCCCCGCCGAACGTCTCAAAGCGTTCCGCGCCAGCTTCACGGAACTCAAGGGCAACCGCGCCACCTGCGCGCAGGTCGTGGCGCTGCCCCAAACTGTCCTGCTCGCCGACCGCCCCGCGCTCGACCGCGTGGTGGAGGCCTTCGCCCGCCTGCAGTCCCAAAGCGCCGCCCTCGTCGCCGCCAAGCTCAAAGCCTGAGGCCGGATTTCCCAGCGCGGCTCCGCTGCAACAGAAGCGTCGCTCGGGCTGCGCCCAGCTGGGACAGATGAGGGACCCTGCTTCGCCGAGGCTTCCTCCTTCACGGAAGGCCACGAAGGGCACGTCGCAGGGCGGGAAGTCAGAGAGATCGAAAGGGAATTGGCGGAAGGAGTTTCCGACGAACCGAGGGAACCCGCCTGAGGCGGGTATACAACCTCGGCTGCACCGCACGCGTTTCGTGACGAAAGTCGGTCCGGCATTTCCAGACGAAAGGCGTCTCGTGAAGCCGCTGCCTTGTACCGCGGACAATGCTGAGACCGCGACGGCCGTTTTGTCCTTAGGCTCGGCGAAGGAGGAAGGGGATTCCGACTTCAGCGAATTTGTACCGCGGATTTCACACGACACCGCTTGAGCCGGGGCCACGACGGGAGACAGTCGCCGGATGCCTTGGCAGGTGGAGTTCAACGCGGGCATCTGGTTGCCCGAGGTCGGCTGGTGGCTCGACGCCCACTACGCGCGGCCGCGCTCGTTCGTCTCCCACGCGCACTTCGACCATCTCGCCGCGCACGGCGAAGTGCTTTGCTCTGCCGGCACCTCGCGCCTCATGCAGGCGCGGCTGCCCGCCAAGCGCATCGAGCACGTGCTGCCGTTCGGCCAGACGGAGCGCCTCGATCCTTCGACCGTGGTCACGCTTTACCCCGCGGGCCACATCCACGGTTCCGCCCAATGTCTGCTCGAGCACGAGCGGCTCGGTTCGCTCCTCTACACGGGCGATTTCAAACTTCGGCCGGGACGCTCCGCCGAGATCTGCGCGACGCCGCGCGCCGACACGGTCATCATGGAGACCACCTTCGGCCGCCCGCAGTACGTGTTTCCGCCGACCGAGCGCGTCCTCGCCGACATCGCCGCGTTCTGCCACGCGGCCTTAGCCGACGGCGAGGTGCCGGTGCTTTTCGGCTACAGCCTGGGCAAGAGCCAGGAACTGCTGAGCGGTCTCACGGACGCTCGTCTGCCCGTGATGCTCCACCCGCAGACGCACCGACTCACCCGCATCTACGAGGAACTGGGCATCGCTTTCCCGCCGCACCGCGCGTTCGACGCCGCCGAATCCCCGGGTCACGTGGTGATCTGCCCGCCGCAATCGCGCGCCTCCGCGTTTCTCCGGAAAATCCCTCGCCGCCGCACCGCGGCGATCACCGGCTGGGCGATGGATCCCAACGCCACCTTCCGCTACCAGTGCGACGCGGCCTTCCCGCTTTCCGACCACGCCGATTTTCCGGATCTGTTGCGCTTCGTCGAAACCGTGAACCCGCGCCGCGTGCTCACACTCCACGGTTTCGCGCGGGAGTTTGCCGCCACCCTGCGCGAGCGCGGCATCGAGGCATGGGCGATCGGGGAGGAAAACCAGCTGGAACTGGGCATCGCGCGACCGGTTTCCGTGCCGCGCGTTGCCAACGGTTCGGCGGAAACCACCACGCTGTACGATGGTGCCGAGGCACCACTGGATGCCCTGCGTCATTTGACCACTACCGCCGACGCGATCCACGCCGCCGCGCAACGGACGCGGAAGGTGGAGTTGCTCGCGACCTATCTCGCCGCCCTGCCGGAGGAGGCAGCCGGACAGGCCGCGGTGTTCTTCAGTGCGCGGGCGTTTCCGCAGAGCGACGCCCGCACGCTCGGACTAGGCTGGGCGCTGCTCAAACGCGCGGTCCTCGATGCCGCCGGTCTCGGCGAGGCGGAATACCGCGCGCAGTTCCGGCGCTTTCCCGACGCGGGCGACGCCACGGCCGCGATGTTCGCCGGCCGCCAGCCCCAGGGTGTACCGGTTTCCCTCGGGGATCTGGCAACGTTTCTCGCCGCGGTCGCCGCTGAACCCGCACCCGCCGCCAAGCTCGAGCGCACCGCCGCGCTGCTCCCGCGACTAAGCCCGGCGGAGGCGAAATACCTCGTGAAGCTGATCACCGGCGACCTGCGGATCGGCCTGAAGGAAGGCCTGATCGAGGAAGCGATCGCGCTCGCGACCGGCCGGCCCGTGGAATCGGTGCGGGAGGCGAACATGCTTTGTGGCAATCTCGCGGTCGTGACCCGAGCCGCACGCGCCGGACGTCTGGCGGAAATCCAGCTCAAGGTTTTTCACCCGTTGCAGTTCATGCTCGCGAGCCCGGAACCGACGGCCGACGCGATCCTTGAGCGCCTCAGCGCGCCGGTCTGGCTGGAGGAAAAATACGACGGTATCCGCTGTCAGGCGCACAAGCTGGGTGACCGCGTGGAACTCTACTCCCGCGACCTGAAGCGGATCACCGCGCAGTTTCCCGATCTCGCGCGAGGCTTCGCGGGCCTGCCGGCCGACCTGATCCTGGACGGCGAACTCCTCGCTTGGCGCGATGGCCGCGCACTGCCCTTCGCCGAGTTGCAGCGCAGGCTGGGCCGCAAGGGCGACGATTTCTTCCTCGGCGCCGAAGTGCCGGTCTCCTTCTGCGCCTACGACCTTCTCTGGCTCAACGGAGTTTCCCTATTGGGGAAGTCGCTTCAAGAACGCCGCGTTTCGCTGGAATCTCTCGCCGCCCGCGGCCTGCCCGCGTCGCTCACCGTCGCGCCGCGACGGGAGGCGGCCGACGCGGTGGAAATCGAGGCCGCGTTCCTCGCGGCAAAGGGGCGGGGCAACGAGGGGCTGATGGCCAAGGATCCGGCAAGCCCCTACACCCCGGGAAGACGGGGCTTGGCTTGGCTGAAGCTGAAGAAGGCGGCCGCCACCCTCGACGTCGTGGTCGTCGCCGTGGAGTTCGGCCACGGCCGCCGGCGCGACGTGCTCAGCGATTACACCTTCGCGATCCGCGACGACGCGACCGGCCGCCTACTCACTGTAGGCAAGGCGTACTCCGGACTCACCGACGAGGAGATCGCGCGGCTCACCCCCCATTTTCTCGAGCGAACGCTGGAGGAACGCGGGCGCCGCCGGCTCGTCGTGCCCGACGTCGTGCTGGAAATCGCCTTCGACTCGATCCAGCCCAGCGACCGCCATGAAAGTGGCTTCGCCCTGCGCTTCCCCCGCATCGCCCGCATCCGCACCGACAAGACGCCCGCGGAGATCGACACCCTCGCGACCTGCCAGCGGCTCGCAGGTGGAGGCTTCGCCTCCTCGGTGAAGCAGGGTTGAAGCAACCACTCCTTTGCACGCTCGTCAGGCGGCGAACGGCGTACCAATTTCCGTCCGTTTCATGCTGGTCCGCATCCTCTTGTTTTTGATCACCGCCCTGCCCGCGGCAGCGGTCGCCGCCGAGCTCGCTTTCCGCGACGGGGAGAAACTCACCTACCGCGTTTCCTGGGCGATCGTGCCGGGCGCCGGGGAAATCACGGTTAACGCAGCCCGCTCCGCCGGCGACGGCGGCGCGCCGCGACTGGTCGTGACAACGACGACCACCACGCGACGACTCGCGCGGATGCTGCTGCCCTTCGACGCGGAAGAGACCTGCGTCTTCGATCTCACGAACGGCCACCTGCTTTCGCTGCGAGAGACCAGCGTGCAGCGCGAGAAGCGCACGGAGACCACGGTGACCTTTGACCACGAACGCCGCGAGGCGACCTACTCGGGCCCGAAGTCCGGCGGACAGCCCCAGCTCCTGCGAATGCCGGACGGCGAGCCGACGGATTTGATCATGGGTTTGCTGCATACCCGCACGTGGAACCTCGCGCCCGGCGGCAGTCGCGAAGCGCTCGTGCTCTTCGCCAACGATTTCTACGAGCTCACCGTCCATCACGCGGGCACCGAGGACGTGCGCACGCCGCTCGGCACCTTCCGCACCGCGGTGCTAGAACCGCGGATGGAGCGGACGCCGCCGAAAGGCATGTTCAAGCGGGGCAGCACGGTGCGCGTCTGGATCGCCGATGATCCGCGGCACCTGCCGGTTAAATTCGAGGTCGAGTTCAAGATCGGGAAAGGCACCGCCGTGTTGGAATCGTACACTCCGCCGACGGCGACGAAGAGCCATGCGCCGGATCCTCGTCCTTAGAGGCGGTGCGCTCGGCGACCTGATCGTCACGCTGCCGGCTTTGGCGCTCCTGCGTCAGCGGTGGCCGGAAGCGCACATCACGCTCGTCGGCAACCCGACGGCCGGCCGCCTCGCGCTGAGGCGCGGCCTGATCTCAGAACTCCTTTCCCAACACGAAGGCCGCTGGACACCGTTGCACGAGCCGGGCCCGTTGCCGGCGTCGCTGAGTGAGTGGCTCGCCGCGTTCGACGCGGTGCTCAACTTCTGGCCTGACCCGGACGGCGCGCTGCGGCGGCATTTCCCCACGCGCGTCGGGCAAGTCTTCCTGGAAGCGCCGGCGCTGCCCAAGCCCGGAAGCGGCCCGGCGGCCGCTCATTTCCAAGCCGTGCTCGCACCGTTGGGTCTGCAACCCGGTCCGCTGTTTTACCCGCTCTCCCCCGCAACGCCACCCTCGCGCAAACGTTCCTCCATTATTATTCACCCCGGCAGCGGTTCGCCGCGGAAAAACTGGCCGCTGGCGAATTGGCTCCGCCTCGCGCGTGGACTTCCAGTTCGACCCGTTTTCATTCTCGGCGAGGCGGAGGTCGCGCGCTGGGACGCCCAAGGTGTTTCGACCGCGGGCGTCCCCACGCTCAGAGATAAAACCCTCGAGGATTTGATCGCGGAACTGGCGGGCTGCCGGCTGTTCCTCGGACATGACTCCGGCATCAGCCACCTCGCGGCCGGCTGCGGCGCTCGCTGCGTGCTGCTGTTTGGCCCAACGGATCCCGCAATCTGGGCCCCGCCGTCACCGCATGTGCAGGTGCTGCAGGCCGGCGCCGACTTTTCCGCGCTTAGCCCCGAGTCGGTGCTCGCGACCGCGCAGGCCCGCCTCGCGGATCAGCGTTCAGGCTGAAGCGCCACGGCTTCGCCGCCCAAACCGGACCCGCGAATTCCACGCCCACCCGCGGCCCCGCCGTGACTGTTCGCGGCGCCACCCGAAAGCCACGGTCCTCGAGCCAGAGCCCGGAGACTGGCTCACAAGCTGCCGCGCCATTCAAATGGCGTCCGATCCCGAGCGCCCGCGTGAGCCTCCCCGGACCCGAAACTCCCTCCAGCCCGCGGATCAAGACCGCCGCGGGCCACTCGGCCGGGCCCACCACAAGGTTCAACATCTCGTGAACGCCGTAACACAAATACACGTACCACACTCCCCCGGCGGCATACATCACCTCAGTGCGCGTCGTACGGCCGACTCGAGCATGACACGCCAGGTCACGCTCACCGTCGTAAGCCTCGGTCTCGGTGATAACGCGGGCCTCAACTCGTCCGTCAGGATGCCGCCGCACCAGGTGCTTGCCCAGCAACCAGCGCGCCTGCGCAACCGTCGCGCGACGCTGGAGATAAACGGGTGAGACTACCGGCAGTGCCACGCGGCGAAACGTGCCGAGCGTTTCGGACCCGCGCAATTCCCGCCGAGCCGCCGCCACTGCCTCCCCGTCCTAACCGGCCTACTACTCAAATCCGCCCGCTCATTCAATACCGAGGCCGTTAACGCCTCTCTCGTTCATCCGCGCCATCCGAGAAATCCGCGGTAAAAAACGCGGACCGATTCAGGAACGCCTTCGGCCCTCGGGCTCTCCTCATGATCCGCGGCTGGCAGCCGCGGCTACACCCGAGCCGGGCTGAATCCGTGTTAATCCGTGTCCATCCGTGGTTGCTCAAAACCAGAGACTTTCAGGCCGACGCAAGTGGAGGGACTCGAGGGCAAATCCTGCAGCACAGCCCCGGCGCTCCGCCACCGGTCCGGGCCAATTGCCCTTGCCGGTGCAGCGTGCATGACCCACCAAGCCGGCGTGAACGCCGCCCTCTCGCGCGCCAGCGCCCAACAGCACAAGGCCGACCTCCTGAGGTCGCTGCGGCTGGGAACGGCCGAGGGTGTGATGGCGATGCCCATCGTCACGATGTCGTTGCCGGTGAACGTCTTCATGACCGCGCTCGTCGCCAAGGCGTTCGCGCTGCCGAAAACGACGATCGGTCTGATCAGCGCGCTCCCGTTCCTCGGCAACTTTCTCCAGATCTTCATCGCGGGATTCCTCGCGCGCTGGCGTCCGCCGAAAGTGATCTGCGTCGGCGCGGCCGCGCTCCACCTCGCGTGCTGGGCGCTGTTCGGCGTTCTGCTGCCTTACATCCCGCGCGATAACCCCGGCGCGGCCGGACTCTGGTTCTCGGTCTGGTTCCTTGTCACGAGCTGCTTCGGCGCGGTGGCGGGCGTGTCGTGGAACGCCTGGATCCAGGAATGGGTGCCATACCGCATCCGCGGGAAATACTTCGGCCGCCGCAACGGCACACTGCAGTTTTCGACGCTCGCGTTCATGCTGGTCGCCGGCTGGTCGCTGGCGGAGTGGAACTACGCGATCCCCGTCTTCCAGGCGCTGATCGCCGGCGCCTGCGTCATGCGTGTGTTCTCGCTGCGTTGGCAATGGATCAGCCCGACCCGTGCGCGGCGCGCGCCGCCGCCGGAGCCCAGCGCGCTCGGCGAGCAACTGCGCCTCGTGCTCGGGGCGCGTTCGCTGCTCGTGTTCATTGCGTTCGGCGCGGTGTGGTCGTTCGCCGCCAACTGCTTCGGGCCATTCTACCACGTGTTCATGTTTGAACAGCTGGAACTTTCGGCCTTCGACGTCGGCCTGCTCGCCACGCTCGCGCAGCTCAGTGGCGCGCTTTCGTTGCCGGCGTGGGGACGACTGCTCGACCGTTTCGGCAACCGTCCCGTGATGGCAGTGTCGCTCATCCTCTGGCAGGTGCAGAACTTCGCGTGGTGCTTCCTCAACCTCGAGAACCGCGCCCTGCTCTACGGGATGTGGATCTGGGGCGGCGCGACGGGCGCGGGTTTCATCCTCGGCCAGTTCACGCTGCTGCTGCGCCTGCTCCCCCTCGAGGCCCGCAATCTGGCCATCGGGCTCAACCTCGCCATCACGTCGCTCGTCGCGGCGATCGCGCCCGTCACCGGCGGCCTCGTCTTGACGTGGGCACTCGCACGTTGGTCCGACGCGTTCGCGGTGCACCACGTGTGCTTCCTCGTGCAACCGGTGCTGGCCCTGCTCGGGTGCGCGCTGCTCCTGCGCGTGCGTGAACCGCGCGCGAGCCCGCTCACGATGGTGTTCGGCGCCATGCGCAACATCCGCACGCTCAGCGGCGTCTTCGGCCTCGGCTTTCTGGTGAACCACGTGTTTTACCGAGCCCAACGCGACCCGCGATGACCGCCGCCCCCGCTCCGCAGATCCTCACGCTCACCGGCAACCTGCTCGCGGAGCGCACCCTCGACTTCGAAACCTGGGCGCCCGGCCGCACGCAACGCGCCCGCGCGGAATCATTTCAGGTCGGCGGCAAGGGTATCAACGTCGCGCGGATGCTCCGGCGCCTCGGCGCGCCCCACACGGCGCTCTGCTTCGCGGGCGGCGCCACCGGCGCCGAATGCGAGGCGTGGCTCCAGGCGCGCGGTTTCCAGCACCGAATTTTCCGCACGACCTTCGCCACGCGCGCCGGGACCGTGGTGCGCGCTCCCGACCAGCCAGAGACGACGTTTCTCGGGCCTGACATTCCGCCCGACGCGACGGCAGCCGCCGCCTGCGCGGAGTTCCTCGACGCGCAACCCGCCGGCACGGTGCTCGCGGTCTGCGGCAGCCTACCGGGTTGGGCGACGCCCGCGCTGGCTCCGCTACGCGAAGCACTCGCCCGCTGGGCCCGCCGCGGGGTGCTTGCGGTCGACACCTACGGTCCGTCGCTGGCCGATCTCGCGGCCCTTCGTCCGGATCTGGTGAAAATCAACGCCCAAGAGTTCGCCGGCCTCCCGGAGAAAATCCGCTCCGGCGGCCTCACCGGCCCAACCCGCTGGATCGTGACGGACGGTCCCGCACCGGTGCGCGTGCGCGACGCCGCGGGCGAACGGACTTTCCTGCCACCCAAGGTCACGGAGGTTTCACCCACCGGCTCGGGTGACGTGCTGTTCGCCTGCGTGCTCACCGAGCTCTACCAGCGAGGCGGCACCCTCGACGCGGCCGTGCGCCACGCGCTGCCCTACGCGGCGGCCAATGCCGCCCATCCCGGCATCGCGGAGTTTCCCGAACCCGCCGCCTGACGCACGGACCTTCACTTACCCTGAACGATTCCCGCCATGCGCCTTGCCACCCTGCTCAGCCTCACCGCCGCCCTCTGCCTGCCGGTCGCCGCCCAGCCACCGAACTTCATCATCATTCTCGCCGACGACCTGGGCTACGGCGACGTCGGCGCTTTTCGCCGCGACGCCGACGTGCGCACGCCGCACCTCGACCGGCTCGCCGCCGAAGGCGTGCGCTTCACCGGCATGCGGGCCAATTGCACCGTGTGCTCACCGTCGCGCGCCGCGCTGCTCACGGGACGCTTTCCCGACCGCGTGGGCGTGCCCGGGGTAATCCGCACCGCGCCTGCCAATTCCTGGGGCCACCTTGCACCGGGCGTGCCCACCCTCGGCGATCTGCTGCGACCCGCCGGCTACCAGACCGCGATCATCGGCAAGTGGCACCTCGGCCTGGAGGCGCCGAACCTCCCCAACGACCGCGGCTTTGATTTCTTCCACGGCTTCCTCGGGGACATGATGGACAGCTACACGACGCACCTGCGGCACGGGAACAATTACCTCCGGCGCAACCGCGAGGTGATCACCCCGACCGGCCACGCCACCGACCTTTTCACCGATTGGGCCTGCGACCATCTCCGTGCGCGCGCGGCCGACGGCAAACCGTTCTTCCTCTATCTCGCCTACAACGCCCCGCACTCCCCGATCGAGCCGCCCGCCGAAGCTCTAGCCCGCGTGAAGGAACGAAAGCCGGGCCTGCCAGCCCCGCGCGCCGCCACGGTCGCGCTGGTGGAGCACATGGACGACGGCATCGGTCGCGTGCTGGCGACGCTTCGCGAAACCGGCCTGGAGCGAAACACGTTGGTCGCATTCAGCTCGGACAACGGAGGCTCGCTGCCGCACGCGAACAACAACGATCCGTGGCGCGATGGAAAACAGAGCCACTACGACGGCGGGCTGCGCGTGCCGTTCATCGTCCGCTGGCCGGGAGTCGCCAAGCCCGGTACGGAGAGCACCTACGCCGGGCTCCTGTTCGATCTCTTTTCCACCTGCCTCGAAGCGGCCGGCCGGCCCGTACCGTCGGGAACCGACGCCGTGAGCCTCGTGCCGATTCTGCGCGGCGCGGCACCGGCTACCGCCGAGCGCGAACTTTACTTCGTCCGTCGCGAGGGCGGCCCGCAATACGGCGGCAAGGATTACCACGCGCTGGTCCGAGGCGATTGGAAGATAACCCAGAACACGCCTTATTCCCCGCTGGAACTGTACAACCTCCGCGAGGACCCGCAGGAAAAGAACAACGTCTTCGCGCAGAACCAACGCATCGCGCGCGAGCTGCAGTCCCGTCTCGCGCTGCACATCCAGCGCGGGGGCGCCGTGCCGTGGCAGGCGCCCGCCCCGGGCAAGTGACCCCATGCCCCGCGGGGGCTTCCGCTCCGACCATCCCGAGTTTGTAACGTATTAGGTTACAAAACCGGGGAAATCCTGGGCGTGATCCGGAAACCGTCGGAGAAGACTTCCACCTCGCGCCGGAAGGCACCGAGACGGGCAAGCGACCCTCGGCCCCGCGCCTTCCGGCCGGCCCCCCCCTAGTTTGTCACCTAATACGTTACAAACTCGGCGGGATACGGCCGGCTTGGCGGGTGCCTGGAACGGAGGACTCGGGGAAAGGGGCCCGCCGGGTGGTGAAGCGCCGGCGGGATTTTCACTTGTCGCGGCAACCGGTTGGGAGGACTGGTGTCAGGTTCACCATGAAAGCCGCGAAGATCATCGTCATCGCCCTCGGTTCATTGCTCGCGCTGGTCGTCATCGCCGGCGCGCTCGCGCTCAGCTCGGGTTTCCAGACTTGGGCCGTGCGCAAGGCCCTCGCGGGCCAGCCCGACCTGAATCTCGAGGTAGGCGAGGTCGCGGCCGGACTTTCCTCGGCCACCGTCCGCGGCGTTAAACTGAAGCAGCCCGGTCTCGCCCTTGAGGTCGGGGAGGTCTCGGCCCGCTACTCGGCATGGGCTTATTTTTCGGGACGCAAGATCGACGTGGATGAAATCGACGTGAAGGGCATCGCCCTCGATCTCCGCTCCACCCCGGCCACCGCGCCCGCCAAGTCCACGGCAGCGGTTGGCGCGAACCGCGCCGACGCCGGCAAAGCCGCCGCCAAGGAACAGCGCCCCGCCGTGAAATCCGGCCAAGCGGCCAAGTCCGCCGAGGAAAAACCCGCCGACTTCGAGGGCCTCCTAAAAGCAGCCCAGCTACCGGTCGATCTGCGGGTCGGACGCCTTTCCGCCGTGGGCAACGCCCTGCTGCCCGATGGGCAGCGAACGAATTTTGAAGTACGGGGCGCGGACCTGAAGACCGGCGCGAAGGGCAAGTTGGAATGGAAACTCGACTATAACGACGCGCGGAAGGACCCCGCCGTCACCACGGTGAAATCCTCGGGCACGCTCGCGGTCACGATCAACGCGGGGCGCGCCATCGAGGCCGCCGACCTCGAGATGGAAGCGACCGCGAAGGGCACGGGCATTCCCGCTGACACCATGAAGCTCTCCGGCCGCGTGGCCCGCGGAGCCGGCGGGAACGAGGACTACGCGGCCGCGCTTTCCTTGCTCAGAAACGGCAAGAGCGAGCCCTTGGTCTCGACTCAGGCACGCTTCACCGCCGCGGCGCGGGAAGTCACGGGCGACTGGGAAATCGCCCTGCGCAGCGAGCAGCTTGCCGCGCTGCTCGCCGGATTCGGATTACCGGAGGTGGCGGCCTCGGGCCGAGGCAAGTACTCGGTGAAACCGGCCTCGGGCGCGGCCGCGGCGAACGGTAACCTCGAGGCGCGCGTGGCCGAACTCGGCAAGCTCTCTCCCGCGCTCGGAGCGATCGGCGCAGTCGGCGTGAAATCCAGCTTCGACGGGGCGGTCGCCGACGGTGTCGCGGAAATCCGCGCGTTCACGGTCGACGTCGCCGACGCCAACGGTCGGACGTTCGCCGGGATCAAACTTCTGCAGAAAGCCATCTACCGCCTCACCGATCGCCAAGTGTCGCTTCCGAACCCGGGCGCCGAGGCGGCCCGTCTTACGCTCGACGCGGTACCGGTCGCTTGGGCGCAGCCGTCCATCGCCCCGCTGAAAGTCGAAAGCGGCACCCTCTCGGTTTCCCTTGCGATCGAGGGCGAGCCCGACGGCAGCCGCGTGCGCCTGCGCTCCGCGACACCCCTCACGCTCGCCGGCCTGACCGTGCGGGACGGGAGCGGAAAGACACTGTTCGACCAGGTCACCCTATCGGTCGCCCCCGCGGTCGAGTATACCCCGACCAGGCTGACCGCGCGGCTGGCGGACCTGAAACTTTCGATGACGACCGGCGACAGCTTGTCCGGCGAGGCGAGCGCGGATGTCACCGGGCTTGGCGCGAAACCCGCCACCCGCTTCGGGGCGAAACTGCAGGCGAAGCTGGTGACACTCGCGAAGCCCTTCCTCGCTTTCGATCCAGGTCCGCTGACCGTCGACCTGCAGGCCGATGGCCGGCACGAAGCCGACACCCTGCAGCTGACCCAGGCAAAGGCGGTCATCAACCGCGGTGGCGAGCGGCTTCTCGCCGCCGTTGAACTGCTCCAAGGCCTGCGCGCGGAGACCAAGTCCGGCGCGATTTCCACCGACAAAGCGGATGCCCCCGCCGTTCGTGTGCGCGTGGGCGCGGTGCCGCTCGCCTGGGCCGAGCCTTATGTCGCGGGCTCGAAACTTGCCGGGGAGTTCGCCGGCACCGCGCTCGAGATCACTTTACGCTCGAGGGAGGATGTGGCGCTGCGCACCACCGAGCCGTTGGTGCTGCGTGGAGTGACCGCGAGCCTAGACGGCAAGGCCCTGGTCCAGGGCGCCGATCTCACCGCCGCGCTCTCGGCACACCTGCGGCAGAGTGTGCTATCTTATGACATCGGCACCCTTGAGGTGCGGCAGGGCGAAACCCCGTTGCTCAACCTCAAGGCGGCGGGGGAACTGAAGACGGCGGGTAAACCGCCGGCGCTTTCCGCCAAGGGGAAACTGGAGGCCGACGCCGGCGCGCTCCTGCGGCAACCCGCGCTCGCCGGATTGGCCGATCTCGGTCGCGGCCGCGTCGCAGCAACCTTCGAGGTCGCGGCGGACAAGAACATCAGCGCCACCGCGATCGTATCCGCCCGGGCACTGGCGACCCGCACCTCACCGCGGGAACTCGGCGACGTGGACCTTTCGCTGACCGCGGCATTGAAGGAAACCGGCGAAGGCAGCCTCAAGGCTCCCCTCACCGTCACCGCGGGCGGACGAAAGTCAGACCTGCTCCTCGACGGCAGCTTCGGACGCGCGACCGACAAAAAGACGCTCACCTTCAATGGCCGACTCACGAGCGCGAATCTGGTGGTGGATGATTTGCAGGCCTTTTCCGCCCTGGCCCCCGCGGGTGAGACCGCCCCGGCACCGGCCGCCGGCCCGAACCGCCCCGCCGCCACGCCCGCACCCGGAGGACGCAACGCCCCGGTGCCCACGGCCCCCGGCAACCGGGCTGGACCCGCGCGCGAAACGAACCCCTTTTGGTCCGGCGGCGCCGGACGCGCCGAGGTTGACCTCAAACGCGTGCTCTACGGCAAGGATTACACCATCCGCGCGATCAAGGGCGCCGCGACAATCACCGAGTCGCGGCTGTCCCTCGACGGTCTGGAAGGCAGCTTCCGCGACAAGCCCTTCAAGCTGGCCACGGCGATCACGTTCAACGCGGTGCAGCCGCAACCCTACGCGCTCACGGGTCTGGTCGA
>JBEGJD010000614.1:0-2874 GCA_041184765.1 Verrucomicrobiota bacterium
ACCGCGCCCACACCCATCGGCCGGCGGATCAATGACGTTCACGAGCAGCTTAGGTTCGGCCTCGGTTACGACCACAACCTGGTGATCGACCACCCCGCCTGGCCACCCGCCGGGCCGACGCTCGCAGCGGAGGTTTTTGATCCCGGCTCCGGACGCGTCCTCGAAACGCTAACGACCGAGCCGGGCATGCAGTTTTACACCGGTAATTTCCTGGACGGCTCGCTCGTCGGTAAAAGCGGACGTGCCTACGGCCACCGCCACGGGTTCTGCCTCGAGACGCAGCACTTCCCGGACTCGGTTAACCAGCCGGCTTTTCCCCCGGTGATCCTGCATCCCGGCGACACGCTGCGCTCGACGACGATTTACCGCTTTTCCACGCGATGAACGATCCGCGCCCTAGCCTCCTCCTACGAACGACCGGTCTCGTCGCCGTGGTGGCGGGAACCGTCGGGATGATGCTCGGGGTCGCGGGAGGTTGCCGGCGGGCGGACCAGCCCGCGGAAAAGATTCCCTCCACGGTTGCGACGGTTCCGGCGAAGTCAGCTGACTGCCAGACCTGCCACGCCGATGTGCACAAAGCGTGGTTGGAATCCCATCACGCGAAGGCCCAGCGCCCCGTGGATCCGGCGGTCGAGGGCACGAAGCTCGCGCAGCCGCAGGAGTTCTCGCTGCACGGAGTCGATTACCGCGTCGAGTGGAAGGACGGGAAGCCGCAGTTCACCGAGAAGCGGCCCGGGGAAGCGCCCTTTAATTATTCCGCGGACTTCATCCTCGGCCACACCCCGCTGCTGCAGTACCTGGTGCCGATCGGTGGAGGTAGGCATCAGGCGGCCGAACTCGCGTACGATCCGCACCGCAAGGAATGGTTCAATGTCTTCGGCGACGAACGGCGGCGCCCCGGTGAGTGGGGGCACTGGCGTGGACGCGGCATGAACTGGAACGCGATGTGCGCGCACTGCCACATGACCGACTACCGGAAGAACTACGATCCGGTGAAGGACACCTACGCGACCACGTGGCGCGAACACGGCGTCGGCTGCTACCAATGTCACGGTGACCTGCCGGCGAGCCATTTCGATCCCGCCCGCGGTCCCGCGAAAGGCCCCGGCAAAGGCCTCACCGCGGCCGAGATCCAGCGGGCCTCCGAAACCTGCGCGCCCTGCCATGCCCGCAACGAATTGCTCACCGGCCGCCTGGAGCCCGGCGGGCATTACCACGATTTCTACCGCCTGACGCTGCCCACGGAGGCGAACGTGTTTTATCCGGACGGCCAGGTGCGCGATGAGGACTTCAACTACACCTCGCTCCTCACAAGCCGGATGGGCGGCAAGGCCGGCGTGACTTGCCTCGACTGCCACGAGCCGCACAGCGGAAAGATGAAGCTACCGGTGCAGGACAACTCCATCTGCCTGCAGTGCCACGGCCCCTCGCCGCGCGGCAACGCCCCCGTCATCGACCCGGTCGCCCACTCCCGTCACCTGCCCGGCAGCACCGGCAACCAATGCGTGAGCTGCCACATGCCGACCACAACCTACATGCAGCGCGACCCGCGGCACGACCACGGCTTTCTCAAACCGGATCCGTTGCTGACGAAGGATCTGGGCATCCCGAACGCCTGCAACCGCTGCCACACCGACAAGGATACCGATTGGGCGATCGCCGCCGCGGACAAATGGTACGGAGCCAAGCTCAATTCGCGCCAACGCCAGCGGACCCGCGTGGTCGCCGCTGCGCAGGCCGCCGCGCCCGACGCCGCGGAACGGCTGCTTTCGTTCATCGCGAGCGAAGACGTGCCGGCCTGGAGGGCGACCCTGCTGTTGCTCACGCGCCCCTACGCGACCCGAGATCCCCGCGTGGTCGCGGCAGCGCGCAAGCACCTCAAACACGCGGATCCCCTCGTGCGTTCCGCGGCGGTGCAGGTCCTCGCGGCGTTGCCCGGCGAAACGGCGACGCTACGCCCGATGCTGGAGGACCCGGTGCGCCTGGTGCGTCTCGACGCCGCCTGGCCGCTCTCGGCGGAATTACCCGCGAACTCGCGGGTGCGCCGGGAACTCGACGAATACCTCGCCGCGAGCGCGGACCAGCCGGCGGGCCGGATGCGTCTCGGGCAGGACTTCTTCAACCGCGGCATGAACGCCGAGGCCGAGGTCCATCTGCGCAAGGCGACCGAGTGGGATCCCTACTCGCCGGGCCTGCACGACACCCTCGGGATCTTCCTCAATGAAATGGGCCGGCCCGCGGAAGCCGCCGCCGCGCTTTGGCGCGCCGCGCAACTGAACCCGACGGACGCTCAAGCCGCGTTCAACGCCGCGCTCGCGTTCGCCGGTGCGCGCCGCCTCAACGACGCCGAACTGGCGCTGCGGGAGACCCTGCGGCGCAACGCGGCCTTTGACCGCGCGTGGTACAACCTTGGCCTCCTGCTCGCGCAGACCGGCCGCGGCGCCGAGGCCCTGCAGGCGCTGGAGACTGCCGAGCGCGCCGCACCCTCTGTCGCCGACTATCCCTACGCGCGGGCCACCATCCTCTGGCAGCAAGGCGACCGCGCGGGCGCGCGCACCGCCGCCGAGAAAGCCCTCCGCGCCAATCCCGCCCATCCGGGAGCGCGGCAATTGTTGGAGTCACGTTGACCGGCCGCGCGCGCCTTCGCGACGCGCAGGCGGCCCGGGGCGCGTGCGTTGATCGGATGCCTTGCGGCTTCGCTACGAACGTCCCTCAGGCCAGCAAGTCCCGCATCGCCGAGCGCATTTGCTCGTCGGTGCCGGGTGCGAGGAACGCATGCTCCACCTCGTAGCCGCCCGCGGGAAACTCGCCGCGTGTCGGAATGTACCACGGTCCCTCGTCACCGTACGCCGCAACCGCGACCGGTTCCCCCGG
>JBEGJD010000615.1:0-5777 GCA_041184765.1 Verrucomicrobiota bacterium
TGCTCGCTCCGTTCGCGCGTGCGGCGACCGCCTCCTCGTCGCTCGCGCCGGGCGCGAAACCGCTGCGCTTTCTCGGCATCTGCAACAACCTCGGCGTCCTGGGCGACCAGTTCTTCCCGACCGGCACCGGCCGCGGCTACGAGGCTTCGCCTTATCTGAAACACCTGCAGGAACACCGTGAGCGCTTCACCGTGTTCTCGGGCGTCTCGCACCCGAACGTCGACGGCGGCCACCCGGCCGACATCTGCTTCCTCACCGCCGCGCCGCACCCCGGCAGCAGCTCGTTCCGCAACACCCTCTCCCTCGACCAGCACATCGCGGAACACATCGGCACCCTCACCCGCTTCCCGTCGCTCACCCTCGCGGTCAACACCCGCGTCCGCAGCCTTTCCTGGACCGGCACCGGCGTAGCCATCCCGCCGGAAGACAAGGCCGCGGACGTTTTCCGCCAGCTCTTCCTGCAAGGGTCCGCCGACCAGGTTGCCGCGCAGGTTCGCCGCCTCGACACGGGCCGCAGCATCCTCGACACGGTCGCCGGCCAGGCGAAGGAGATCCAACGCGCCGCGATGGCGCGCGACCGCGACCGGCTCGACCAGTATTTCACCAGTGTCCGCGACCTCGAGCAGCGCCTCCAGGCCGCGCGCGACTGGGAACAGCGCCCCAAGCCCGCCGTCACGGCGCCCACCCCCATCGACCCGGCGAACCCGGCCGCCTACATGGAGAAGGTCCGCGTGATGTACGACCTCGCGCGCCTCGCGTTCGAGACCGACTCCACCCGCGCGATCACCCTCATGCTCGACGGCGTGAGCACGCCGGCGCTGGAGCTCAACGACACGCCGATAACCGACGGCTACCACAACCTCTCGCACCACGGGAAATCGGAGAAGAAGCGCTCCGAGCTGAAAGCCATCGACCAATGGCACATGCGGCTCCTCGCTAAGCTGCTCGCCGACCTCCAGACGGTGCGTGAGGACGGCGACTCGCTGCTCGACCGCACCGCCGTGCTCTACGGATCCAACTTCGGCGACGCCAACGCGCACACCTGCTTCAACCTGCCGACGATCCTCGCCGGCGGCGGTTTCCGTCACGGCCAGCACCTCGCATTCAACACGTCCAACAATTACCCGCTGCCCAACCTCTTCGTCTCCGTGCTCCAGCGCATGGGGATCGAGACCGAGCGCTTTGCCTCCTCCACCGGCACCATGCGCGGGCTGGAGCCCGCCTGAGTCCATGGCCCGCCCGCGGACGCGACTCCTCCTTCCGATTCTGTTGTTCGCGACTGTCGCGACGCCGCTCGCGGCGGCCGCGCTGGACGGCCGCGCCGCCTTTCTCGAGGCGCATTGCGCGGGCTGCCACAACGACATCGATCGCAAGGGCGGCCTCGACCTCGAGGCCCTCGCTTTCAAACCCGACGACCCGGCCAACCAGGAGCGCTGGATCCGGATCCACGACCGCGTCGCCTCGGGCGAGATGCCGCCCGCCGAGAAACGACGCCCAGACCCTTCGGCGGTGGCCGACTTCACCCGCACCCTCGGCCGGGAAATCGCCGCGGCCGACCGGGAGCGCATCGCGCGCGAGGGCCGCACGTTGCGCCGCCGCTTGAACGGCCACGAATACGAGAACGCCCTCCGCGACCTCCTTTCGGCCCCATGGCTGCAGGTTCGCGGGCAGTTCCCCGAGGATGGCGAGGCGCACCGCTACAACAAGTCGGCCTCCGCCCTCGACGTTTCGCACGTCCACCTGTCCCGCTACCTCACGGCCGCCGACCACGCCCTGCGCCAGATCCTTGCCACGAATCTCGCCCGGCGGCCCGCGACCGTCACCCGCCATTACGCCCGGGACCAGCGCACCCTCACGCGGCTTTTCACCGGCAACATCTTCAACTCGTCGCCGGACCGGATGACATATCCGGTGCTCGGCCACACCCCGCAGCCCGACGTCCGCTGGCTCCGCGCGCCCCTCACCGTCGGCGAAACCGATCCCGCCACCCGCGAGCTTGAGGCCGTCGGCTGGGTCTCGAGCAACTACGTCACGGGCTTCACCTACCGCTGGGACGGTTTCCGGGCGCCCGTGACCGGCCGCTACCGCGTCCGCTTCAGCGGTTACACCCTCTGGACCGCGCCCGGCGGCATCACCATGCGGTTCACCGGCGAGAACGACCGCACGGGCACGCCGCGCCCGCCCAACCCGAACGTCCCCGACTACGACCGCATCTCGCCCGGCCGCACCACCGAGCCGATCACCGTCTACACGCGGAACGGCGTGATGAACCGCCGCGTCGGCGAGTTCGACCTCACGCCGGAGCCCTCGGTCCATGACCTTGGCGAGGTCTGGCTGCTCGCCAACGAGACCCTCGTGCCCGACGCCTCGCGCTTCTACCGCTCGCGCCCGAACAATTTCCGGAACCCGCTCATGACCAAGGAGGGCGCGCCGAGCGTAGCGTTCCGCTGGATGGAGATCGAAGGCCCGCTCAGCGACGAGGATTCCGATGCCGGTTACCGACTGCTGTTCGGCGACCTGCCGTTGCAGCGCGTCGGGCGCGGACGGCCCGGCGTCACCGTTCAGGTCGTGGACTCCGGCGACAACCGCGAGACCGGTCGCCGCGCCGGCGTGCGCGTCGAGCCGATGATCGACGTGGTCGTCGACGTCGCGACCAAGGATCCCGCGGGCGACGCCCGCCGTCTGCTCAGGGCGTTCGTCACCCGGGCGTATCGCCGTCCGACGGCCGAAGGGGAAGCCGACCGTTTCATCGCGCTGGTGGAACAACGCCGCGCCGCGGGCCTCTCGTTCGCCGAGGCGATGCTGGCCGGCTACACCGCCGTGCTCGCCTCACCCGGCTACGTGTTTCTCGACGACCAGCCGGGCTCGCTCGACGATCACGCGCTCGCGACGCGCCTCGCGCTGTTTCTCTGGAACTCTCCCCCCGACGCCGCGCTCCGGGCGCGCGCGGACCGCGGTGAGATCCGCCGCCCAGAAGTCCTCCGCGCCGAGACCGAACGGATGCTCGCGGATCCGCGCTCCCACCGCTTCCGTGAGGCGTTCCTCGATTACTGGCTGGATCTGCGGAAAATGGAGGACTCCACACCGTCCACCACGCTCTACAACGATTACTACCTCGACGACGCGCTGGCCGAGGCGGCCGTCGCCGAGACGCGGCTCTTTTTCTCTGAACTGCTCGAGCGCGACCTGCCGGTGCGCTCGCTCGTCGACGCCGACTTCGCGCATCTGAACGGACGCCTGGCCGCGCACTACGGCATTCCCGGCGTGCAGGGCATCGCGATGCGCCGCGTGACGCTCCCGCCCGGCGGCGTACGCGGCGGCCTGCTCACGCAGGCGAGCATCCTCAAGGTCACCGCCAACGGCACCACCACGTCGCCGGTGCTGCGGGGCAAGTGGATCGTCGAGCGCATCCTTGGCCTCGAGATCCCCCCGCCCCCGCCGGTACCGGCCGTCGAGCCCGACATCCGCGGCGCGGTCACGATCCGCGAGCAGCTCGCCAAGCACCGCGCGGATCCATCGTGCGCCTCGTGCCACCGCAAAATGGACCCGCCCGGCTTCGCGCTGGAGAGCTTCGACATCATGGGCGGCTTCCGCGACCGCTACCGCGCGGTCGACGAGGCCAAACCCGCACTGACCGGCCTCGGCAAGAACGGTCAGCCCTTCGCTTTCCATCATGCACTGCCAGTGGATGCCTCGGGGGAACTACCCGACGGCCGACCCTTCACCGACATCCGGGACTTCAAGCGCCTCGTGCGCGAGGACGACACCGCGCTGGCGCGTAATCTCGCCCGCCAACTCATCACCTTCGCCACCGGCGCCCCGGTTCACTTCAGCGAGCGCGGCGAGCTCGAGGAACTCGTGGCACGCACCCGCGCCTCCGGCCATGGCGTCCGATCTCTCGTCCACGCCGTCGTGCAGAGCGAGTTGTTCCGCCGGCGGTAATCCTCCGGCACCTCCGTGCGATCCAAGCTGCTGGTATTCCCACTGACTGGTCTAGAAACCTGGAAGCCCGGACCTGCGCTGCTGTGCACATCCGTATCGCGGAAAGCATGGCCCCCGGTGCGTTTTGAGCCTTTTGGCGGCCAAAAGTTACGGGGCCACGAAAAGGCTCAAACGACGCCATAAAAGGAAAGTGAACCACGGACTTCACTAACCTGCTACGTGCCCCTGTGGTCATTCGACCATTCCGCGCGCTCACCCGTGGCTATGCCGCCAATAAGTGACGCCGACCCGGCCTCTACTTGCTCGCGATCCCTCTGTGCCTCCGTGGCTCCGTGGTGAATCTCCTCCGGAAATCTTCCGCGCGTGTCCGCGGATTCCGTGGGCAAATCACAGTCTTACCCTATCACCGCACCTGCCCCTTGGCGCGCACCTGCGCCAGCAGGGCCTGCAGCTCGGCGACTTTGGCGGGCTCGGAGGCGTAGAGGTTCCGGTGCTGGCCGAGATCGGCGCCGAGGTCGTAGAGTTCCCCGGGCTGGTCGTTGGCCGCGTAGCCATTCGCCGGATCGAACCACGCGGGAACCTTGCTTATCGCGCCGGTTTTCGCGGCCACGAGCAGCCACTGGTCGTGGCGCAGTGCGTAACCGTTGGCGTTCGTGTTGTGCACGATGGTGCGCCGCGGACTCGACGTGGCTGGCGCTTTCCAGACCGGAAGCAAATTGTGGCTGTCGTGTGCGGTGTCGGGCGGAAGCGTCAGGCCAAGGGCGGCCGCCAACGTCGCCATCAGGTCGACCTGGCTACAAAGCGCCGAAGTGACCGCGCCCTGGGGAACAACTCCCGGCCAGCGCACGATGAAGGGCACGCGGTGCCCGCCTTCCCAGAGATCCCGCTTCACGCCGCGCAACGGTCCGGAGCTCCGGTGTCCGAAGTTCTGGATCCGCGGGTAGGCGTAATGCTCCGGGCCGTTATCGGCCGAGAAGATCACGATGGTGTTATCCGCGAAGCCGCTCGCCGCCAGTTCGGCGAGCACCCGGCCCACGGTGTCGTCGGTCTGCTCCACGAAATCGCCGTAACCGCCGGCCTTGGATTTTCCGGCGAACTCCGGCGACGGCACGATCGGGGCGTGCGGCGAGGTGAACGGGAAATACAGGAGGAAAGGTTCCTTGCTCCCACGCCGCTCCCGCAGCCACGCGACCGCGCGCTCGGTGAGACGCGGCATCACGGCGTGAAAATCCCAGCCCTTGGTCATCGGACCGGGCCGCGCCTCCCAATTTCCCTCCGCGGTCTGCGGCGTGATGGTGAGCGGCTCGGTCGGGTTCGTGATGACGCGGTCGTTCTCGAACCAAGCGTAAGGAGGGAAGTTCGGCACGTCGTCGCCGAAGTAGTAGTCGAACCCGTGCTCCAGCGGCCCGCCCGGGATGCGCCGCGTCCAGTCAAAATCACCCGGCGCGTAACCGGTCTTCGGATGCGGAGTGGCGCCGGACCGCTTGATCGCGTCCCAATTCCACCCGAGATGCCATTTGCCGATGCAAGCCGTCCGGTAACCGGCGGACTTCAGCATCTCGGGCAGCGTGAGTTCCGCCGCGTCAAAGACCGACGGACCGAAGCTGTTCACGATGCTGTGGAACTTCCGCCAATGGAAACGGCCCGTGAGCATCGCGTAACGGCTGGGCGTGCAGACCCCCGAGGAACTGTGCGCGTCCGTGAAGCGCAGCCCCTCGCGCGCCAGCCGGTCCAGATGGGGCGTCCGTATCCTCGACTCCGGGTTCTGGATCGCCAGGTCGCCGTAACCCATGTCGTCGGCGTAAAGGATCACGATGTTGGGCCGGTCCGCGGCG
>JBEGJD010000616.1:0-5370 GCA_041184765.1 Verrucomicrobiota bacterium
GCGTTTCAGCTCCTGCCCTACGGGCCCGGCATGTACGCGGCGATCGCCGTGGTTTACCTGGGGCTCGGCGGGTTGGCCCTGGGAGGATTGGTGGCGGGGCGGGGAGCGATCCCTCGTGTCACCGCGCTCTTCGCTTTGTCATTCTTTGCGTACGCGCTGATCTGGTGCGCGTTTTGGTTCGGACTCCGCGGAAAACATCATGCCGACCTGTGGGGCGCGGCGGTTGGCTTGGCGGCGATGTCCGCGCTGGTTCGCAGGGCTTTCGGCGCCAAGGAAGGCGCGCTCGAGGCGTGGGCAGTACTCTTCGCCTGCCACACGCTTGGATACACGCTGGGTGACGAACTTCATGCCGCTTTCCGCGGCGTCTCCGGTCGATTATTGTGGGGCACGGCGCACGGCGCGGGCTTCGGCGCCGGGCTGGGCTACCTGTTGGCCACGGCGCAGCGGCGGTGATCCGCCGCGCGCCTCAGTCGCCGATCGCCCAGAGGTACTCCTGGCGCTCCGGGGCCGTTTTGGCCGCGCGCAGGTAGATACGGTTGCCGCAGATGGAAGGTGAGGACAGCGACTCGTCCCCGAGTTTGTTCTGCGCGATGAGCTTCATCCCCTTCGGGGAAACCTGCAGTACGGAGGTCACCGCGCGCTGATTCGTGACGAAAATACGGTCCCCGAGCATTACGGGTGAACCGTAGAAGTCGCGGTCGACCTTCTCGCGCCAGAGTTCCTCGCCGGTGTCGGACTTCCAACAGACCGCCTGACCGGCATCGAGAAGGGCGTAGACATGCCCTTCCCGCACGAGCTTCGACGGCACGTAAACGCGGGTGTTATTCTGCCACGCGATCTTTCCGGAGCCGTCCGCCTCCACGGCGGTGGTGTTGTTCTTCGGGTAGCCGCCACTGACAAAGACACGACGCCCGTCGGTGACGGCGGTTGTCACGCACTCCTCGGTGGCGCCGTCGACTTCCCAGATCTTCTTCCCGGTGAGCGGATCGAGGCTGGTGATGAGATTGCAGCCGGCGAGGACCGCCTGAGTGCGACCAGCGACGTTGATGATGGCCGGGGTCGTGTAATTGGGAATCTTCGGGCGGTCGTGACTCCACACCACCTCGCCGGTGCGGCGATTGAGGCCCTTGATCACGCCACCGCCACGGTGGTCGGCGCTCACCAGCACCACGTCTCCGTGCACTACCGGCGAGGATCCGAAGCCCTGGTGCATCACGAAGTCGCCGATCCTGCGCTGCCAGAGAATGCGTCCGGAGGCATCCAGCGCCGAGGTGTGGATGCCTTTGCCGTTGGGGAAATTGATGTAGGCGCGTTCGCCATCCCAAGTCACCGAGGAGGCCGCAGGCGAGGACAGGCGGTGGTTGCCGGAGTCGAGGTTTCCCCGGTGCACCACGGTCGACCAAAGTTCGCGGCCGGTCGCTCGGTCGAGACAAAGGACGAGTTGTTCCTGCGCCGTCGCGTCCGCCGTGGTGAGGAAGATACGGTTGCCGACGACCGTGGGAGAGGAGTGGCCTCGGCCGCGCAGGGGCGTGCGCCACACGACCTTTTCCGAATCACTCCACTTCTCCGGGACCTTCTGCGCGGGGTCTGCCTGGCCGTCACCGCTGGGGCCGCGCCAGCGGGGCCAGTCAGAGGCGGAGAGGGAAGAAAGAGTGAAGACGAGGATAAGACCGAGGGGCGGTAGGGTACGCATGTCCGTACCTTTTTGCCGCCACACCACGTGCCGCAAGCGCAACATCACCCGCGGAAAATAAAGAAGGCGGGGAGAGCCCCCGCCTTCGTGTAAAACGGCGTTCCGGTGTCTTCTCAGTTGCGGCCGACGGTCGCTGGCCGGCGGGTCTTGCTCTCGACGAACTCACGGATCACCGCCATGCGCTCCCTTTGGCGGTTATCCTGCTCAATCTCGTCGGTGGTGCGGATGGACTCCCGTTTCGCCATGGCCCGGCGCATCTTGTTCAGCGCGAGGTACTCCAGCTGCCGGATGCGCTCGCGGGTGACGTGGAAGCGTTTTCCGACTTCCTCCAAGGTGAGTTCGTCGCGGCCCTCGAGGCCGAAGCGGAGCTTGATGATCTCAGCCTCCCGGGCGTCGAGGGAGTTCACCAGATCAGCGAGATCGGTGTTGAGGTTCTTCTCGTGCAGCCCCTCGAGCGGACTGAGGGCGTTCTCGTCGCCCACGATCTCACCGAAGGTGGCTGAGTCACTCTCGTCGCCCACGGGAGCGTCGAGAGAGGCTGGACGCACGCTCACCGATTTCAGGTGGGCGACCTTCGACGTCGGGATCTGGAGCTCGATCGCCAACTCCTCATCCGTGGGCTCGCGACCCAGTTGCTCGGTAAGAGCCATGGCGGTGCGACGCATTTTGGAAATCTTGTCGACCAGGTGAACGGGCAGGCGGATCGTTTTGCTCTGGTTGGCCAGGGCGCGCTTGATCGACTGCTTGATCCACCAGGCGGCGTAAGTGGAGAGCTTGCCGCCCTTTCGCGGATCGAAGCGCTCCACGGCCTTCACCAGCCCGATGTTACCCTCGCTGATCAGGTCGAGCAGCGGGAGGCCGAAGTCCTTGTAATCCATGGCGATCTTCACGACCAACCGGAGGTTGGCGGAGATCATGTGGTCGCGGGCCGCCTTGTCGCCGCGGCGGATGCGCCGGGCGAGCGTGACCTCCTCCTCGATCGTGAGGAGCGGGGTCTTGGCGATCTCCTGCAGGTAGAGCTGAAGGTTGCTGCGCTCGCCGTGGGCGATCGGCTCGGAGGGCGGGGGTTCCGGCTTTTCGAGGAAGGACGGCGGAGCGTCCTGCGGGACTGACGCTAGGGCGGTGGTCTCGGTGCCGTTGCGCGGGGCCGTTTCGGTCGCGGTGGCGGCGGAGCGGGAGGCTTTCGAACGGGTAGGCATGGCTTGAGGTTGGGTAGTTAGAGAGGGGAATCAGGTCCGAAGTTCCGCCCTTCAGGAGCGAATCTCGTACCAACAGCGCTACGCGCGACTTCCCTCGGCGGATGCACGCCCGGCGGCTGGGCGCCGGTTTCTTGTGGCACAGGAGTGTGTCACTCCGGCCCGGTTTGTCCCGCCGCCGGGGCTGTTAATTTCCGGACGGCCGGAACTTTAATTTCAGCTCCTGTACGAGGGGAATTCGCTCGGGAGTGAGGGTGAAAAACACCTCCAGCGACCCCTTCTCGCCGAGGATCTGGAATGTTCCGCGGAGGGCGTTGGCTGGTTCGACGCTGGAAACCGCGCCAATTTTTCCAAGCATCCGCACCGCGTCGTCCGCCTCCCGGCGCCAACGTTCGCGGTCTTGGTCCAGGAAGAAGTTCATCGCGAAAGGTTCCGGTGTCCGGGCCGCGGTGCGGCGGAGCAGCACGTCCGCGACCTCGAGGCTTCGTTGCTGCAAAATCGGGGAAACGATGACGGGCCGACGCGGGAGTCCGGCCTTCTCGATCAGGATCGCCCCGACGCGGGTATTCGCCGCGCTCGTGCCCGCATAGCGGAGATTGGCGAACGAGATCACCGCGAAGCCATGGTCGGGATAAAAACGCCAATTGCTGCCGTAGCCCGGGAGACCGCCGCTGTGGCCGATGCGCACCGTGCCGCGTGAGTCGAGATTCCAGACCAAGCCGAAGCCGTAGCTGGAGACATTCGGCTGCGGTTCGCCGGCGAGGGATTTATCTCCTGCCGCGAAGCCAGAGGGCATGCGGGGCTGGTGCATTTCCCGCAGCGTCGATCTGCGCACAGGAAACGGGTCTGATCCGTCGCGCGCCGGCCAAGCCGCCAAATGCATGGCCGCGTAGCGCGCGAAATCCGGCAGGGTCGTGATGAGCCCGCCCATTGCGCCGTAGGCGCCGTCGTTGAGCAGGGGTTCGGGGCGCCAGTTCGACCCGACCCGCTGGTAGCCCAGGGCGAGTTTTCCAGCGGGCACATTTCGCGGGTCCCAAACGGTATCCTTCATTCCGAGCGGCGTGAGTATCTCCTTTCGTATATACTCCTGGTAAGGCACGCCGGCGACCCGCGTGATGATCCGGCCGAGCAGGGCGTAACCGAGGTTGCTATACTCGTAGGCGGTGCCGGCCGCCGTGGAGAAAGAAACACCGCCCGAGAGAAAATCCATGAAGGCGTCGTCGGTCACTTCCAGCTGTCGGTCGCCCCAAGGGTTATCCTCCGGAAATCCGGCCGACATCGTGAGCAGGTGTTCGATCGTGATCGGAGAGGCGTCAGCGGTTGGTGCCGAGGTGGCAGCGAGTTCGGGCACGTGCTTCACCGCCGCATCCTGAAGGGTGAGTTTACCCGCATCCCGCAGTCGGAGGATCGCGGCCGCGGTGAAGCTTTTCGTCATCGAGGCGATGCGAAAGCGGGTGTCCGTGGTCACTGGTGTCCGGCGATCAACCTCGGCCCAACCGATGGTACCGGTGTGCACGAGGTCTGCGTCCAGTACGATGCCCCACACCAGACCGGGAAGGTGTTTTTCCTCCGCGAATCGCCGGAACTCCGCGTCCACCTCCGCCAGATAGGGCGTCAGCGCCGCGCGACGGGCAGCTGACAAGAAGTCTACCGTGCGCGTGGAAGCGCTTTCCGCCGCCGGCATCTTCGCAACCGCCAGGACCAAGGTCAGCGCGAAGAAAAGTCTGGCGGAGTTTGTCATGGCGATGGGGTGGCTCCCGCCAGCGCACCGAAGGTCGCGAGTGAACCATCCTCGCGGGTCAGGGCGGCTCCGATCGCGGCATGGGCTGTGCAAAGCGCGGCAACCTCGGGCTCGGTCATCAGGAAGAACGCCGTGGAGAGCGCGTCCGCCTGTGCCGCGGTCGGTGCCAGCGCCCAGGTGCGCTGGGTGCGGGTGGCGGTTTTTCCGGTGCGCGGATCAATCAGGTGGGATCCCTTCACCGCGGTTCCGGAGCCGCTCAAAGAGGCGTCGCGGAGGGGGATGGTCCGGTAGGTTTCCTCCTCGCCGAGGCCGACGACCCAGCCGCCGGAACCCGCGGTCTCCTCCCCCAATGCGAGCAGGCTGCTGCCGCCGGAGTTGAGGCAGGCCGAGGTGATGCCCCATTCCCGCAGCGTGGCCGCCATCACATCGAGGGCGTAACCCTTGCCGACCGCGCCGAGATCGAGACGCAGGCGGATCGCGTGCGACGTCAGCGTGTGGTTCGCGGGGTCGAGCGTGTAGGGAGGAAGTTCTGAATCGAGGTCCGCCGGCCGTTCCGAGGCGTAGGCGGGGTCAAACGCGCGGCCTGTGGCGATGGAGAGATCCGTCGCGATCAGGAGGCACTCCAACGTGTCCGGCGAGACGATGAGGGACTCGCCCTGCGCGAGGCGGTTCGCCCGCGCGATGTGGCTGCCGTCGATGAAGCGGCTCAACTCCTCCTCGAGGCGTTCGAGTTCCGCGAA
>JBEGJD010000617.1:0-3269 GCA_041184765.1 Verrucomicrobiota bacterium
GCGACGTCGAGCAGCCACTCGGCGGGCTGCAGGCGGCGGCCGTCGGGTGTGGTGACGGTCTGCCGACCCTGTAATTGCAGCAGCGAGCTGCGGGCAACGGTGTCGAGGGGCTTCAGCCGGCCGTTGACCAGCACCGGCAGGCGGCCGAAGGCGTTGACGTCAAAGGCCCCGGGATTGGCCGGCGGACGCAGCGTAGAAGCGACGTACGCGACGGCGAGCAGCAGGGCGGCGATGGGCAGGAAGCGTTTCATGCGGCTTGGGGCTGGCGGGCGCGCTTGGCGATGAAGCCGGAAAGGTGGATCCAGAATTGCCAGATCAACCCGAGGGTCATGACGGAGCAGGCGATGTAGGGGATCAACCAGCTGGGATTACGGACAACCTGCAGGACCGTCACCTTGTCGTTACCCGGCTCGAAGCTGGCCTGGTAGAACGTGAAGCCGTCGTAACGCAGAGGATTGTTCATGTAGACCAGCACTTCCCGGTCTTCCTTGCCGGCCGGGGTTTCGAGCCGGATACGGCTGGAGAAGTTCTTCGGTATCTCCGTGCCCGAGTATTTGTCGTGGCTGAACTTCTGCAGCGTGAGCGTGAACGGCTTGTACGAGCGGGTGAAACGCATCGCGATCACGTAGCTGCGTCCTGCATGCTGGAAGGTCTGGGCCGGGCGCAGCACCGGCGCGGAATTGGGGGTTCCGGCGATCGTGGTGACGAGCCAGGTGCCGATGGGGCCCGAGTCACCCGCGACCTCGATCCACGCCGCGGGAATGTTCCGCTCATCCTGCTTGTAGGTGAGGGGTTGTGGCGCGGCCGTCACAGTCGTGCCGATTCCCTGCGTCGCTTGCGGGGCGCCCGGAGCCGCGCCGGATTTCATCTGTAACGCTGAGTTGGGAAAATAATCCTTCACCACCAGGCGGAAGGGCAGGCGCGGATGCTGCAGCGAGGCGCCGGGGCGTAGCAGCGACTCGGGGATCGCGATCACCTCGTCGGTCTTAGGGTCGGTCGTGTCGATGACCACGAGCTCGTTTTCTCGAAAACTCTCGGAGTAGTTGCGCGGCACGCCCTGCTCGAGGCGCATGCTGAAATCCTCCTGCAGCAGGCCGGTGAACAGCTCGCCGAGCAGGAGCAGGATGAGTCCGGCGTGGGTCATCTGAATACCGGCCTTCCGCCACGTGAGGCTGAAACGGTACACGTGAGCCGCGATCAGGTTCACGAGGAGAAAGCCGCCAACTAGATAGCCGCCGGGAAAAACCGGCACCGGGATCCCCTTCACGTTCCACAACACGAAGAACGATCGGAAATACTTCTCCTGCACCGCCCAGATGCCGAGGTTCACCTGGTCGAGCGTGGCCACAAAGACGAGTACCAGGCTCAGGACCAGCAGGACGACGGTGAGCTTGAGCGAGACAAAGAAGTCCCGGAACTGGCGCGTGAGATCGTTCATTTCGCGGGCGCGGCCGGCTTGATCGTGTCGAGGAGGGCGAGAAACGCCTTCTTCTGTCCGGCGACGAGGGCGTCGGGGCCGGACAACTTGAAGAACCAGGTCGCTCCTTGATGCGGCACCATCGCGCCAAGGATCCGCTGGGCGTTTGCTCCGGTGCCGACGATGTCGACCACCGTCATGTGCAGACCGTTGCGGTCAAGGTGCTGGGTCTCCCGGTCGAACTCCGCCTGACCAACGGCTGGCAGGCCGATTTGTCCGCGCCAGCGGTTCAGGTTCGCCAAGTCGCCGCCCACGTCGCCGGGGAACGCCGTGATCGCCATGTCGGCTTCGCCCCCATCTCCTTTAACCGCGTAGCTTCCCTTGCGCATCGAGCCGGCCGCCTTTGCGGTCCAGCCTGCCGGCGCGGTCCAGACCAACGCGTTTCCGGAGGCCGTGGCCACGGGTGTGTTGGCCATCGAGGTGCCGCCTGTTCCCGAGGATGCAGGAGCCGGGGCCGGCGCGGCGGCGGGGGCGGCTGCCGAAGGGGCGGCCTGGACCGTTTCCTTAGCCACGCGGTAAGTGGAAATTTCCTCCTTTTGGCAGCCGGTCGCGGCGAAAAGCATCGTCAGGCCGGTGGCGAGGGCGGGGAACGCTTTCATAAGCGGAAAGAAGTCGTCGCGGGGTTGTGAAAACTCAAACCAATCCCTCCGGAATCCCTCCGGGGTTTTCCATCATTCACGGCTCGGAAATTTTTTCCTTTGCGGGAGTCGCGAAGCGCGCCGGAGATGGCCTCATGGTTGTCCAGCCCCTCGGCGACTGCGCGTTCACGGTCTCATGGGGAGAAAAGGCTTCGGCCGCCTCCGGGCGTGTCGCGCTGGCGGTGGCAGACCGGCTCCGTCGCAAACCTTTTCGCGGTCAGACCGACGTCGTTGCCGCCTACTCAAGTCTCTCACTCTACTTTCAGCGCGACTCCTTGCCGTCGCAGTCGGAACTGGAGCAAGGGTTGGCGGCCGAGCTCTCCGCCATCGAGGGAAACGACGCTTTGGGGGTTGGTCCGCTGTTCAAAATCCCGGTTGTCTACGGAGGCGACGCGGGGTCTGACCTCTCGGAGGTGGCCGCTCACACCGGGCTTTCGGAAAAGGAGGTCATCCGGCGTCACAGCGGGCCTGAATACCACGTCCAAGCCATCGGCTTTCTGCCGGGATTCCCCTATCTGGCGGGACTTCCCGCTGAGCTGGCGTGTCCGCGGCGGCCTTCCCCGCGGAGCCTTGTTCCGGCGGGTTCCGTGGGAATCGGTGGCGCGCAGACCGGCGTCTATCCCTGTGCTTCCCCGGGTGGATGGAATCTGATCGGGCGCACCCCGCTTGAACTCTTCGATCCTTCGAGTCAGCAGCCGGCATTGCTGAAACCGGGCGATAGGGTCCGCTTCGTGCCGGTTTCGCGGGCGGATTTCCCGACGGCGTTGGAGAGAAATGATTGCCCAAGTGGAAACCCCGCGATCCGCATCCTTCGTCCGGGGATGCAGTGCTCGGTGCAGGACCTTGGCCGGTTCGGTTGGCGGTCGATTGGCGTCGGGAAATCCGCCCGCGAAACCGGCACGAAGCGGACCCTATCGCCCGGTTTCAGCAATGCCGGCTGCTGACTCGAAGGATCGAAGAGTCCAAGCGGGGTGCGCCCGATCAGATTCCATCCACCCGGGGAAGCAGAGGGATAGACGCCGGTCTGCGCGCCACCGATTCCCACGGAACCCGCCGGAACAAGGCTCCGCGGGGAAGGCCGCCGCGGACACGCCAGACCAGCGGGAAGTCCCGCCAGATAGGGGAATCCCGGCAGAAAGCCGATGGCTTGGACG
>JBEGJD010000618.1:0-2572 GCA_041184765.1 Verrucomicrobiota bacterium
GAGTGATGAATCTCCATCGTGCGCGCGTCGATGTGCGGCTCGAGTGCGTCGTAGGCATAGCCCAGCTTGGGCAAGGAAAGGGGACCTGCGGCCGGCGCGGCGGTCTGCGCTCGACCGGAAAGCGTGAGAGCCGCGCCAGCGCCCAAGGCGATCACGGCGGTACGACGGGTAACATTCGAGGAGGGTGGCATGCGGTGGACCGTAGGGACTCGGCTCCGCTCCGCAAGTGCCCGCACGCTCCATGCGCTTGCGTCACCGCGCGCCGCGACTGAAGACTGCAAATCATGAAGCTCCCCCGAATCACCCGTCGCTCCGCGCTCCAAGGCATCGCCGGCGCCGCCACCCTCGCCTCCCTCGCCCGACCCGCCTTCGCCGCCGACCCCGCCAAGCCCACCGAGGCCATCCGGCACTCCGTCTGCAAATGGTGCTACAAGGACATCCCGCTCGAGGCGTTCTGCGCCGCGGTGAAGGAATTCGGGGTGGAGTCGGTCGAGCTGCTCCAGCCCGAGGAGTTCGCGGTCCTCAAGAAATACGGACTGCACTGCGCCATGGTCAGCAATCCCACGGGCAAGACACCGCAGGGCGTCACCGTCGGTGGCATCAACAAGGCGTGGAACCGCGTCGAACACCACGACACCCTGGTTTCCCTCTATGAAGGCCACATCCCGAAGGTCGCCGACGGCGGCTTCCAGAACGTGATCTGCTTCTCGGGCAACCGTGAGAAGCTGGACGACCAGCAGGGTCTCGAGAACTGCGCGAAGGGGCTCAAGCGCATCGTCGGACTCGCCGAGAAGCGCGGCGTCACCCTCGTCATGGAACTCCTCAACTCCAAGGTGAACCACAAGGACTACATGTGCGACCACACCGCGTGGGGCGTCGAGCTGTGCAAGCGAGTGGGCTCGGCGAACTTCAAGCTGCTCTACGACATCTACCACATGCAGATCATGGAGGGGGACGTCATCCGCACGATCCGCGAGAGCGCCCCCTATATCGCTCACTACCACACCGCAGGCAACCCGGGCCGCAACGAGTTCGAGCCGCAGGACGAGCAGGAACTCACCTACCCGCCCATCATGCGCGCGATCAAGGCGACCGGTTTCCGCGGATTCGTCGGGCAGGAGTTCCTGCCGAAGCGCGATCCGCTCACCTCCCTGCGCGCCGCGGTGAAGCTCTGCAGCGTCTGAGCTTTCAGCCCGCGACCGCGGCCAGCGCCCGCTGCACGCCGCGGAGTTCAGCGAGGCCGCGCATCCTTCCGATCAGAGGATAACCCGGGCACGCCGGCGCCGGCCGCCGGAAATCGTCCAGCATCCGGTGGCCGTGATCCGGACGCAGGCACAGCTGCCAATCCGCTCGTCCGGCCCGGCGACGCACCACCTGCTCCGCCAGCAGCGCGCGCACCACCCCGACCATGTCCACGTCACCCTCGAGGTGGCCGCTCTCGCAGATGCTTCCGTCGTCACCGAGGGTCACACTGCGCAGGTGCACCGCGTGGATGCGCGGACCGAGGGCACGCACCATCGCTACCAAATCATTGTCAGCCCGCGCCCCCAGCGAGCCGGTGCAGAAACAGAACCCGTTCGCCGGTGACGCGCTGAGCGCGCCGATCGCCGCCAGATCCGCCGCGGTCGAAACGATCCGCGGCAAACCCAGCACCGGGAACGGCGGGTCATCGGGATGGATCGCCAAACGCACGCCGGCTTCCTCCGCCGCCGGCAGCACGGCCTCGAGAAACCGCCGCAGGTTTTCCCGCAAGCCGTCCGCGTCGATCTTCCCGTGGCGCGCCAGCATCGCGCGAAAATCCGCGACGCTCAGCCCGAGCCGGACTCCGGGAAAGAGGTCCAACGTTTGACGCGTGAAGGCCTCCTGTCCGGCGGTCCCCAAACCGTCCCAAAACCGTCGCGCGGCCTCCACTCGAGCCGCTCCCCATTCGGCCGCGGCTCCGTCGCGCCTAAGCGCGAAAAGATCAAAGGCCGCGAATTGCACCGGATCGTAGCGAAGCGCCTCGCGTCCGTCGGGCAGCCGATACGCGAGGTCCGTGCGCACCCAGTCGATCACGGGCATGAAGTTGTAAACCACGACCCGCACGCCCGCGGCACCGAGACGGCGCAGGGTAAGGCGGTAGTTCTCCAAATGCCTCTCGTAGCTGCCGGAACGCGTCTTGATGTCCTCGGATACCGGCACCGACTCGACGACCTCCCAGCGCAGGCCCGCCGCCGCGATTTCGTCCCGCCGCCGACGGATCGCATCCTCCGGCCACGCCTCCCCGTAGGCGACGTCATGCAGCGCGGAGAACACTGCCGTCGCGCCGGTCTGACGGATCTCCGCCAGCGTCGCCGGATCCGAGGGCCCGAACCACCGCATGGCCTCGGTCAAGAGATTCGGGGGATTCATCTCAGGGAAGCCTCGCATGCAGCACGGTCGGGCCGGTGACAAAGCGCGCTCACCCGGCGAATCCGCGCGCCAGACGGTAGCCCAGGGCCGCGGCGGCCAGGCCGAGCCCGACACTCAGGAACACGTTGCCGGCAACGTGTTCCTGAGTGTCGGGCTCGGCCTGGCCGCCGCGGCCCTGGGC
>JBEGJD010000619.1:0-4030 GCA_041184765.1 Verrucomicrobiota bacterium
AGGAGGTTTCCTCCCGGGGAATCGAGGCCAAGGTCATGTGGAGTCCGGTCGAAAACCTCTGGTGGGACGTCCAATTGGGTACCACCCAGGCCACCTTCGAGGACCACGCCGATTCCTCGGGCGCCAAGGTCAACGGCCGTCAGGTGCCGTTCGTTCCCAAGTACACCCTGCGCACCGGCGCGACGCTCAGCTTGAGTCGGGCGCTTTCGTTGAACGCCAGCTACGCCGCGACCGGCAGCACGGCCTACGACGAGCGCAACACGGCCGCCTTCACGCAAAAGGCCTTTGGTCTGTTCAACGCCCAGGTCCGCTACCAGGTGGAAGGGTGGACCGTGGCGCTCTTCGGGCACAATCTCGCCAACCGGCGTTACGACCAGTTCATCAATCCGGAAATCTTCGCCGGCAGCCCGGGAGCGCCGCGCCGCGTCGGCGTGCAGGCGAGTTTCGAATACTGATCCGGCCCTCGCGCCCGGCGTCTTGGGCGCGCCGGGTTCGCGAATCGTTTCCGGGGAGATCGGGGGGCTGCACGGGAAAACCGCCTTGCGGTTTCGCTGGTTGCAGCCTGCGTTGCAGTAACCTGCAACCGAACGGGGCTTTCGCTCGTCCGTAGCAGGGTTGCCCGCAGCCCCGAATCCTCACCGCCTTTCGTAACCATGAGACCCGCACCCCGGTTTGTCGCCCTGCTCAGCCTAGTTCTCGGGATCAATTCCGCCCCGGCCGCCTCCGGCTGGCTCAACTGGCGCGGACCCGACCAGAACGGTGTCTCGAAAGCAGCCCAGAAGCTTCCCGACTCGCTCGAGATCGGCGGCCCGAATCACCGCTGGTCCTACAAGGTCCGCGGCGCCGGCACGCCAGTCGTCGCCGACGGCCGCGTCTACGCGTTCGGCTTCTACGGGGAGACGACCGACGTGGAGGAGACGCTGCTCTGCCTCGACGTGAAGACGGGACAGAAGATCTGGGAGTATCGCTTCCGCGACTACCTCAGCGACACCACTTACAACCGCTATGCGATCGGTGCACCGGTCGTCGACGCCGAGACGGGGAACGTCTACCTGGAGTCAACGTGGGGCCAGCTCATGGCCTTTTCGCGCGACGGTAAGCTGCTCTGGGAGCACTCGATGATGGAGGAGTATGGGCGGCTCACCTTTCCGAACGGCCGCACCGGCTCGCTTGCGATCGACGGCCCGCTGGTGATCACCGATGGCATCACGGCCAATTGGGGTGCCGACGGTCCGGCCCGCAACCGTTTCTACGCCTTCGACAAGCGCACCGGTGAACTCGCGTGGTTCTGCACGCCGGGCATCGAGCCGCTCGACAGCACCTTTGCCACGCCGGTCTTCGGCGACCTCGGCAACCAGCGCGTCATGTACGCCGGCACCGGCTGCGGAAACATCGTCTGCATCAATGTCCGTACCGGCGAGCCCGTGTGGCGCTTCCGCCTTTCGCAGTCCGGCGTCAATGCCGACGTCCTCCTTGCCGGCCCGGGCAAACTGATCGGCATCCACGGCAAGGAGAATGTCGACGCCACGCATCACGGCCGCCTCGTCGCGTTGAAGATCCCGACCGAATATCCGGCGGGGCCGAAGCCGCTTGTGCTCACCAAGGAGGCCGAGATCTGGCGCAACGACGAGTTCGTGGCCTTCTCCAGTTCACCGCTCCTCGTGAACGGCCGCGTCTACTCCACCATCGCCACCGGCAGCCTGCTCTGCGCCGATGCCGCGACGGGTAAGCTCATCTGGAGCGAGAAGCTCGCGCCCGACCAGCTACACGCCTCGCCCGCCTATGCCGACGGGAAGTTCTACGTGCCGATGCACAACGGCACCGTCCACGTGCTCAAGGATGCCGGCGACAAGGCGCAGGTCATCTCGGTAAACAAGATGGATTCCCTCTGCCTCGGCGCCCCGTCGTTCTACGGCGACTCGGTTTTCATCTTCACCAAGGAGTCGCTCAACTGTTTCGGCCCGAAGGCCTCCGCACCCGCGATTCCGCCCGCCGTCGCCGTCGCCCCGGAAACCGCGTCCACCGCTCCCATCACCCAGATCCAGATCGTGCCGGCGGAGTTCGCGCTCAGCCCGGGACAGTCCCGGAAGTTCACCGTCTGGGGCCTTGATGCCGCCGGCCGTCGCGTGAAGGCGGTCACCAACGAGGTCACCTGGGCGAAATTCATCCCGCCGACGGCGCTCGTGAAGTCGGAGGTCGATGGCGAGCTCAAGGGCGACACCTTGGTCACCGCCCCGACCGCGAAGATGTCCGCCGGTCAATTCCAGGCGAAATGGAACAACCTGAGCGCCGTGACGCGCGGCCGCATCGTCGCCGGCTTTGGCTACAAGGAGGGTTTCGAGGCCTCCGTGCTGAACCAGAAGAACGAGGCCGGCGAGGCGGTGGGTTTCCCGCCGTTGCCCTGGCTCGGCGCCCGCGTGAAGTGGCACGCGATCGAGAAGGACGGTTCCAAGGTTGTGACCAACCGGCTCGATAACATTCTCTTCCAACGGACGATGAACTTCGTCGGCCGCTCCGACATGCGGAACTACACTGTGGAGGCCGACGTGATGACTGACGGCACCCGCCGCGTGATGTCCTCGGTGGGGCTCGTCAATCAGCGCTACCTCATCGCGATGGTCGCCAACAGCCGCATCCTCGAGATCTCAAGCAACCACGAGCGCGTGAAGGAATCGGTTCCCTTCGATGCCCAGCCCAATGTTTGGTACCGCCTCAAGACGCGCGTCGACAGCGACGGCAAGGGCGGCGGCTGGGTCCGCGCGAAGCTTTGGGAAAAGTCCAAACCCGAGCCGGAGAAATGGACCATGGAGTTGCGCCAGGAGAAGTTGCACCAGCAAGGTTCGCCCGGCGTGTTCGCATTCTCCCCTCAGGCCCTCAAGCGCGTGTACATCGACAACCTTTCCCTCGTCTCAAATGAATAAGCCCCTCGCCCTCCTCGTCGCCGCATCCCTTGCCGTGCCCGCCCTCCGCGCGGGCGAATGGCCGATGTGGGGCGGTACGCCGTCCCGCAACATGGTCGCCGTCGCGCAGGGCATTCCCGACGACATCCATAGCGGGAAATTCATCCCGAAGACCGAGACGATCGACCCGAAGACCACGAAGAACGTGAAGTGGGTCGTGAAGCTCGGCTCGCAGACCTATGGCACCCCGGTCGTCGCCGGCGGGCGCGTCTTCGTCGGCACCAACAACGAGTCCCCGCGCGATCCGTCCCAGCAGGGCGACCGCGGCGTTCTCATGTGCTTCGACGAGAAGAACGGCGACTTCCTCTGGCAGCTCGTCATCCCGAAGGTGGGCGCCGGCAAGGTGAGCGACTGGGAATTCGTCGGCCTCTGCTCCTCCGCCGCCATCGAGGGCGACCGCGGCTGGGTCGTGAGCAACCGCGGCGAACTGATTTGCTTCGACGTGAAGGGCATGGCCGACGGCAACGGCGGAACGTTCACCGACGAGGCCAAGTTCTCTTCCGTCGACGGCAAGCCCGTCGCGGTCGGGCCGAAGAGCGCCGACATCCTCTGGGTCGCCGACATCCGCAACGAGCTCGGCATCTTCCCGCACAACGTCTCCAGCTGCTCGCCCGTGATCGTGGGTGACCGCATCATTATGGCGACGTCCAACGGCGTCGACTGGTCGCACCTGAACATCCCCGCGCCGCTCGCGCCCGCGCTCATCATGGTCGACAAGAACACCGGCAAGGTGATCGCCGAGGAAGCCTCGGGCGTCTCCAAGCGCGCGCTCCATGCCAGCTGGGGTTCCGCGGCGTACGCGGATGTCAAGGGCGTGCCCACCATCGTGTGGGGTGGCGGCGACGGGCTCTGCTATGGTTACGATTTCACCCCCTACCAGCACCCCGAGGGTTTCCCCGCGCTGAAGGAATTCTTCCGGTACGACGCCAATCCGCCCGAGTACCGGACGAAAAACGGCCAGCCGCTGAAGTACGCCACTCACGACGGCCCGAGCGAGATCATCGCCACCGTTATCGTGCACGAGGGGCGTGCCTACATGGTGATCGGCCAGGACCCCGAGCACGGCGACG
>JBEGJD010000620.1:0-5879 GCA_041184765.1 Verrucomicrobiota bacterium
GGTTTTCTACGCGTTGGTGTCTTGGGGCGGGACGGGCGCGGGGTGTCGCCCGGGGGTGTTGAAGGTGCGATGGGCTGGTGCAGGTGCGGTGTGACCGGCATTCCCGCCGGGCCGGCCTTTGGCCGGGCACCCTTTATGCCTGAAAGCGCGCCGCCGGGCTCCGCATGCGTTGCGGACTTCCGAGCAGCGCTTGTGCAACGGGGAGTCCGGCCGAAAAAGAGCCGGCCGCAGTGCACCCACTTGCACCACGGCCGGCATTGCTTGGGGTAACTTTCGTTACCGCGTCCTTATGCCAATTTCACGCGGAGCCGTCTGCGCGTCGCTTGTCCGATGGCGCGCACGTTTTGCGAGGGCGCGCCTCAGTTCGTGTCCGGTCCGCGCCGATTGAGATCAGGGAAAGCCGGGTGGGAGTGAGCGCGAAGTGGCGGACGGCGTTTCCGAACCACTTCACGAGGGGGCAACCACGCGTGGTGGCCACCACGAAACACACCAAAGGCACGAAAGGGCCTTCCCGAACTTTCGGGCCTTTCGCTCAGGCCCTCCGACGGCGCGTTTTGAGCTTTCTCGCGGCCAACTTGCTCGATGGCCGCAACAACGCGCAGAAGGCGCAGAGACCAGGGGAATTCTTGGTATGGCCATCGCGGCTCGCCCGCTGGAGTTCCGGCCCGGGAGGTCTGACGCGGACGATCTCCGGTGCGCAGAACGACATCGGTCAAACGATCCAGAGACGCGAAGGCCCGTCGGGTGTAAATTTGGTCAGGAGTTGGTTGCATGCTTACCTGTCGCGCGTCGCGGCGGCTACTTTCCCTTAAACCAGGGGCGACTCTGCCGTTGGCGTGCGTGTTCGCGCTCGTGGCCGCTCATGTCCCAAGTGCGGAACCGCCGGCTCCCTCGGATGCCGCGTGTGTGGATTGCCACTCTGAACCCACCCTTTCCCTGAAACGCGGTGGTCGGGTCGTGTCGCTGTTCGTCGACCGCGCGATGGTCACCGCTTCGGCGCACGCCTCGCTGGCGTGCGTCGATTGCCACGAGAAGTTCGACGGCGATGCGATCCCTCACCGCCAGCCGATGAACGCGGTCGATTGCTCCGCCTGCCACGAGGAAACCGGGGTGAAACGCCACGGGTTTCACCATCGTCTCGCCGGCCCCGAGGTGCCCGCTGCGCCCGACACCGACTGCGTTGGCTGCCACGGCAAGCACGACACCGCGCGCGTGAAGACCGCGGCTTTCGCGTTTGCCGCAGGACGCCAGCCGGCGGCCTGCGGAAAATGCCATGAGACCGCCCGCGACCATTTCCTCGCGTCCGCTCACGGGCGGGTCCTGGCCGCAGGTGAAAAGAATGCTCCGGATTGCCTTTCCTGCCATCAGCAGCCCGTCACCCCGTCGGTCCCGGGCGCGGCTTCTTGGGAGATGAAGTTGGCCCAAAACCGGCGGTGCGAGTCGTGCCACGTGGAAAACGCCACCGTGGCCGGGCGCGCGCTGCGGGGCGGGCGATTCGTCGAATCGTACGAGCGCGGGGTGCACGGAGCCGCGTTGCGCCGAGGCGAGGCCGGTGCGGCCAATTGCGTCGATTGCCACGGGGCGCACGAGATGAACCGCGGCTTCGCCGCCGGTGCGCGCACCGACAAGCCGCACGTGGCCGCCACCTGCGCCCGGTGTCACGAGACGGCCGGGCGTGATTTCGCGACGAGCGTGCACGCCGTGGCGCTGACAAAGGGTAACGCCGACTCCGCGACGTGCACCGACTGCCATGGCGAGCACGAGATCCGCGCCCGTGATGACCCGGCCTCGCGGGTGCACAAGGCGCGGGTCGCCCGCCAGGTCTGCGCCGATTGCCATGCCTCGTTGCGGCTCACGGAGAAATACGGGATCGCGTCGCACGCGTTCCAGACGTTCGCCGATAGCTACCACGGCCTCGCGGTCCGTGGTGGGGCGGTCGAAGTCGTGAACTGCGCCAGCTGTCACGAGTCGCACGCGATCCGATCGCGGGACGATCCCGTGTCGTCGATCCATCCCGCCAACCTCGTCCGCACCTGCGGGCAATGCCATCCCGGCGCCAACACCCGCTTCGCGGTGGGCAGGGTTCATGTGAGCCCCGGGGCGGCGGCGGAATCGGCGGCGGGCGAACCGATTCTCCATCTCGTGGCGACGGTCTATGTCATCCTCATCGTCGCGGTGGTGGGCGGAATGCTGGTTCACAACGGGCTCGATTTTTTCCGCAAGCTCCGGCGGAAGCTCGCGATCCAGCAGGGCCTGATCCCGGAGGAGCCGGTCGCCCACCGCCTTTACCTGCGCATGACGGTGCACGAGCGGCTGCAGCACGGAGTGCTCGTGCTGGCCTTCATGGTGCTGGTCGTGACGGGCTTCATGTTGCGCTATCCGGAGGCCTGGTGGGTGGCGGCGATCCGCGGTTTGAGCGCCGGTGCCTTCGAGTGGCGCGGTCTGATTCACCGTGTCGCCGGGGTCGCGTTACTGGCGGCGGGTTTCTGGCATGGTTGCTATCTCGCGGGCACCACGGCGGGACGCGCGCTCTTCCGTGATTTGCTACCACGCCGCCGCGATTTCACGGATCCCTTCCGGGTGATACGTTACAACCTCGGACTCGCGCGGTCCAAGCCCGCCTTCGGCCGTTTCAGCTACATTGAGAAGACCGAATACTGGGCGATGATGTGGGGCTCGATCGTGATGGGGGCGACCGGGGTCGTCCTGTGGTTCGACAACACCTCGATGGGACTGCTGACGAAGCTCGGCTTCGACATCTCGCGCACCGTGCACTTCTACGAAGCGGTGTTGGCGACGCTCGCGATCATCGTCTGGCACTTCTACTTCGTGATTTTCAACCCTGACGTGTACCCGATGAACCTCGCCTGGCTCACGGGACGGATGTCGGAACGGGAGATGCGCGAGGAGCACCCGCTCGAACTCGCGCGTCTGCGCCCGCCGGAACCGCCGCCCCAACTTCCGCCGCCGGCGGAGGGTCCGCCGGCGCCTCCTCCTCCGGAGCCGCCGATGTGATGACCGTTGCGTTGAAAGTCCGTTCAT
Source organism: Verrucomicrobiota bacterium (assembly GCA_041184765.1). GTDB lineage: Bacteria > Verrucomicrobiota > Verrucomicrobiia > Opitutales > Opitutaceae > ER46. The sequence continues at coordinate 3,043 of JBEGJD010000620.1, forward strand.
CAACCGCCCCCCTCGAGGCAGTTACTCCCTTACTTCCGATCACCCTTCCTCATCCCACCCGGCGCGGCGGAGCCGCGCCGGTTCAGATCGCCTGCGCGTGCCGTCCAGGACCGGCCGTGAACAAGGGGTCGAACCGCATTGCGATCACCCGCAGCAAGGGAACGCCGGCTGGGGTGACTTCGACGCTGTGCGGCGTCAACTGCACGAGACCATCGGCCCGCATATCCTCCAGTCCCGCGAGTTCCGCGGCGTACGTCCGTGGGAAATCCAGGCCGAGCTCTTGCGTGAGCGCCACGTGGTCGAGACGCCGGTCGCACATCAGTCTCATGATGATCACGCGCCGCCGCCGGTCCTCCGGTGACAACCGCAGTCCGCGCTCCACCGGCAGCCTGCCGGACGTCAACGCCGCCCGCCACTCGGCGATTCCTTTGTGGTTCTGGCGATAAGTGGTCTCCGTCGCGGAGATCGACGAGATGCCGAAGGCGTACAGCGAGGCGCCCGCCTGCGTCGTGTAGCCTTGAAAGTTCCGGTGTAAGGTGCCTGCGCGCTGCGCGACCGCGAGCGTGTCATCCGGCCGGGCGAAGTGATCGAGGCCGATGTCAACCAAGCCCGCGCCGGTGAGCTTGGCGTGGGCGGTGGCGAACATCGCCAGTTTCTCCTCGGCCGTGGGCAGCTGCGCGCGTTCCTCGAAGATCCGCTGCGCCGGCTTGATCCAAGGCACGTGCGCGTAGCTGAAGACCGAGAGGCGGTCCGGTTCCAGCGCGAGCACGTCGTCGATCGTGCGCGCGAAGCCATCCGCGGCTTGCAGCGGCAGGCCGAAAATCAGGTCGACGTTGATCGAACCGAACCCCGCCGCGCGGAGCCACGCGAAGGCCCGCCGGTTCTTTTCCGGAGGTTGCAGGCGATGGATCGCCCGTTGCACGGCCGGGTCGGTGTCCTGCACGCCGAGCGAGGCGCGGTTGGCCCCGATGGCACTCAGGGCCGATACGTGCTCTTCCGTCACGCGGCGGGGATCGATCTCGACGCTGAACTCGGCGCCTGGCGCCACGGTGAACGTCTCGTGGATGAGCCCGCCGAGCCGCCGGAGATCATCCGGCGTCAGAAAGGTCGGGGTGCCGCCTCCGAGGTGAACCTGAGTGACTGGCCGCCGCCGGTCGATCATCGCGGCCGTCAGGCGGATCTCCTTGGCAAGGTCGTCGAGATATTCAGCGGCGGCGCCGCGCCGCCGCGTAATGACGGTGTTGCAGCCGCAAAACCAGCAGCGGGTCTCGCAAAAAGGCAGGTGGAAATAAAGCGACACCGGGCCGGCGCCGGCGGCGTTGTCGTCGGCGATCGCCTCCTCCAGACGGAGCGTGGGCAGGTTGGCGGTGAACTGCGTCGCGGGAGGATAAGACGTGTAACGCGGTCCGGGGACCGAGTACTTGCGGATCAAGTCGAGCGCGAGAGGCGCGGTGGTCGGCGCGATGCTGGGTTCGGCGGTCGAGATCATGGCGGTGGGTGCCCGCGCTCAGTATGGCAGTACAGAGGTGACGCGGGCTCCGCGGGAATTGCCTAGCCGCGCGCACTCCTTGCCCCTCGTGGCCCGGCCCGGCTCAGAGTCCGGCCGTGCGGGCGTTCTCTTGCTGGTCCGCGGCTTCCTTGGTGAGGCGGGTCCACGGGATCGCACGCAGACGCGCCGCGGCGATGGGCTCTCCTGTCGCCTCGCAGATCCCGTAAGTGCCGGCCTCGATCCGCCGGAGGGCCGAGTCGATCTCGGCCAGTTCGAGCTCCTCCTGAGCCAACTCGGCCCGCAACACGCGCAGCTCGAGCTCGTCTTCGGTGAAATCCAGCGCGTCGGAGCCCCCGCGTTCGTGCGGTGCCCGTGTCGCGGTCTCATGCTCGTCCCGCGCGCGGAGCAATTCGTCGCGCAGCCGGAGGAGGGCCTTCCGGTGCCAGGCCCACCGGGAGGTTTCGTGTCCAGTGGTCGTCTTCATGGCACCCCCATTCTAAACCGATTGCGCCCGGCGGCTCCGCGCTCGTTGTCACACTACGCGCGGAAATTGCCCGCGCCGGGTTGAACCACGAATGGACACAAAGGCACACGAATGGGGCTCGCCCAGCGCGCGAGCCCCGTTGAGGTCGCAGGTTGAAGTTGAGGCCGACGGCCCGAATTTCACCTGGATCCGTTTCCGTGCGTTCCGCCTGTTCCGTGGGCACTCCGGCTTTCGCGTCTTTGGTGGGTTTCGTGGTTCACCACAGCCATCTATTCCGAATCGCTCCGTGGGTTTTTTAACCACGGATGGACGCGGATTTACACGGATAGATCAGATTCTTGGACACGCCGCCTGTTCCCTCACTCCCCGACACCTTCCCTCATCCCTCCCAGCGCGCCGTAACCGGAACGAGACTTCGCTCACCGTAAAGCCGCGCGTGGCGTTCCGTGGATCCACCCGTTTTCGCGCCTTCGGTGTTTTTTGTGGTTAATCCCTCTTTTCCCCAGGCCGGTGAAGGCAGGGCGGCGCAGGCGGCCGCGATCACCTGCGAGAGCGCGAAGCCCAGCAGCCACCAGAAGGCGGCGCCCATGAACCCGTAGCTGTGCAGTCCTACGCCGAGCATGTTCACCCCGAACCAGCTCCATGCGGTCACCACGTTGCCAAGCACCGCCAGCATGGCGATACCCCGCTGCCGCACCAACCCGGCCGCGCGCGCGTGCAACGTGATCGCGTTCCACAGCACAATCAGCAGCGCGCCGTTCTCCTTCGGGTCCCAGCCCCAGAAGCGGCCCCAGGATTGGTCGGCCCAGATGCCGCCCAGCACGGTGCCGGTCACGTTGAACAACAGCGCGAAGCACGTGACGC
>JBEGJD010000621.1:0-6251 GCA_041184765.1 Verrucomicrobiota bacterium
CGTAGTCGAGGTAGTCGTCGGAAAGCCCCATCTCGGCGAGCAGCGCGGGCGTCGCGTCCGTGCGACGTGAAACGAAGAAGCCGCGGATGTTCTTGCGGAACAGGCTGACCGCGAGCGTGGCTCCCTTCACGCTGTAGGACTCGAGGCTGAGATCGTAATTATCGGCGGCCCACGGCTTGAGTCCGGCGTTGGTCGTGTTGATGACGCGGCTGGCCTCGACCGCGGTCGGGTCGGCGACGCTCCGCGAAGGGATGATGAAGCTCAGGTCCGGACGTCCGATAGTCGCGGCATAGGCAGCGCGGGCGACGAGGTTCTCGCTGAACGACCAGCTGGCGTTCACGCTCGGATAGATATCCCCGTAGGACTGGCGAGCGCGTGCCGCTCGCTCCTGATACTGGAGCCGCGCGAGCACGAGGGCGTCGGTGGAGACACGGACCGGCCGCCCGGCGGCGTCGCGGATCAGGTTGCCGGCCGCATCCTGCTGGTAGGTGGCGCGGATGTCGTTGAGCCCGCCGGTGCCGGCATCCTCGGTTCGCTCGTAGCGCGCACCGGCGACCAGCCAGAGCCGGTTGTCAAAGAGCCTCGTGTCCGCACGAAGGTACGTCGCCGTGATGGTTTCGCGGAGATCCTGCGAACCGTTGACGCGGGAGGTGTGGTAGGAGGCCTCGTTTAGGACGAAGTAGGAAGGATTGGCCTTGAAGAGTTCGTAGAGCTTGCGCGGGTCGATCCACTTCACCCGGTCGCCGTTACGGAAACTTCGGGAATCGGAGTAAGGCCCGTTGATGAGATCGTAGCTTCCGACCAGACGCTCGGGCGCGGCCGTTCCGAAGGTCGGCCGGAAGTTCCACGTGCGCGTCTCCACCCGCAGGTCGCGCTCGTTCCGCGAGAAGTCGACGCCCGCCATGAGGCGGGTGTGAGGGACGAACGGCAGGGCCCGGCTCGCGTTCAACTTCAGGGTGGTGAGGTCATTCGTCATCAGCGGCTCTTGCGGGGAGGTGACGCTGTTAAGCGTGTACAGCCGGCCATCGGTGGGGTCCACCGGCTGGCCAGCCCGCGTGGCGCGAATCGTGGGCGGCGTGCCCAGTCTCTGCTGGCCGAAGTTGTCGGCGCGGAGCACGAGTCCGGTGAGCGTGGCGCTGACGGTCCCAAAATACTCGTGACCGGGCTGCGCGCTGAGGGTCTGGCGGCGCGAATGGGAGCGAGCAAAGGTGGCCGCCGTCTTCCAGCCGCCGAACTCTCCGCGGTGGCCGAGGGCGGTGTGCCAGGTGCGCTTCAACTGCTCGCGATAGGTGTTGGCGAGCGTGGTGCTGCCGGCACCGACGCCGGCGGTATTGGCCGGCGCCCCCTGCGTGAAGTTCTCCCCGCCGGTGGCGCCAGCGCCATACGCCTGCGTGTACGTGCCGATGCGCGTATGCACGTCGTCCGTGGTAACCTGGAAGGTCCCGAAGAACGAGTGGCCGGGCGAAGGGCGCCAGTCGGCCCGCACGGAGGCGACCTCGCGGTCGCGCACCGCGATCTGCGCGGCGACCGAACTCTGCGTTTGCACGAGGGCGACCCGGTTCCATGTCGGAGCCAGGTTGTCCTTGTCCTCCCAGCGCGCGTTGTGCCCCACGTTCAGGGTGAGGGCCAGGCGCGGATTGATCGGACGGACGTAGTTCAGGTCGAAACCGGGGCGGAAATGGGCACCGCCCGTGCCGGCGTCGGCCCCGCCGCGGCGGAGAAGTTCCCGGCCCAGCATCGTCACCGGCTCGATGCTGGTGAGCAGGCCGAAGACGCTGTAATTGAGCTGCGGATCACGGCGGGCAAAGCCGCTCTTGCCGACGACGTTGATCATACCGCCGACCGCGTTCGCGGGCATGTCCGGCGTCGGCACCTTGGTCACCTCGATGCGGTCCATGTTGGCGACGTTGGACGCGGTGAAGCTCGCGCCGCGGCCGGCGGGGCCGTCGGTCGAGAGCTCGACGCCGTCGACCAGCAGCAACGTGCCGCTGCCGGGCATGCCGCGGATGGAGGCGGCCGAGGGGATCGCGGGCGTCATGGCGACCTCGATGCCGGGGACGAACTTGAGGAATTCACCGGGGTTGCCGTCGCCGAGGTCACCGAATTCCTCGAACGCGATCACGTTCTTGATGTTGGGCGCGACTCGCTGCTCCTGCAGCGCGGCCGACTGGGCGTTGAGCTCGCGCTCCGCCACAGTGAACGCGTCCATCACCACGGCCTCCGCCGGCCGCGGGACCGCCGGACCCGCGGAAGCGGCACGACCCCCGAGATCGAAATCGCGCCGGCTGGTCGCGCCGGCCGCGACGCGCACGCGCTCCGACTGCTGACCGAGGCCCGCGACCGACGCGCGCACCAGCACCTCGCCCGCCGGGACACCCGACAGACGGTACTCGCCGCTCTCGTTGGTGAACACCTCGAGGACCGTGCCGTCGACGACGACGCGCACGTTGTTGAGGTAAATGCCGGCGGCGGAGTTGGCCACGCGCCCCTCGACGACACCCGTCGCGGCGGATTGCGCATGGAGACCGGCGGCGCTGGCGATCACGAGAGCCAGCAGGAAAACAGCGGCGGGGAACCCGCGTTGGCGCGGCGGAGGGTAAAACATGGGTTCAGGCATGACGGGGGATGCGGACTTTCGTGACGCTGCAGCAGGTCGCGGAAGAGCGGATGAGCGAAGCTCCGGCGGAACGCGACGGCGATGCGGAAACACCGCCCGCGGCCGGAAAAAGGGCCGGCCAGCCCGGCGCTTAGCCGTCTTGGCCGCCCGGGGGATTTTCGCGCTGGCGACGGACTTCCTCGAACTCGGGTTTGGCCTTCAGCTCCTCGCCGGTCGTGGTGAGGCCGACCTTGTGGGTGACGGGACCAAGGGGGCCGGGGCGGGCCTCGAAACGGCGCTCCAGCTTGAGACGATCCCACGGGCGGTGACGCAGGCCGAAGGTCGTGCTGTGGCGCAGGAACCAATCGGCGAGACGAGGGAAGTCCGCCTCGGCCGCAAGGAACTGCAGGCAGGTGAGCGGCCGGCCCTTTTTTCCGGTCGCCGGCGTGAGCCAAACGTCGAGCGCACCCTGCGCGAGCAGCCGCTCCGCGAGCCACGCGATGTTCTCGCCAGTGTCGTCGTCGATGTTCGCCGCGACCTCGATCACGCGATCCGTGAGATAAGGGAGCGCCGCGGCGGCGGGGGCACCGGCATCCTCAAGTAAGGCGACGCGGAAGACGTTGGGGAACACCCCGAGGTCCAGCGTGCCCGCGCCGAGGCCCTGGGCACACACCACGCCGGCCGGCCAGCCGTCGCGGAACTCCGACGCAAGGGCCTTCAGGATCGCGATGCCGGTGGGCGTGGAGAGCTCGATGTTCTCACGGGCGATCCCGGCCGGCACCGGCGCGACAGGCAGGCCTGACAGGAGCCGCGCGCTCGCCGGCGGCGGCACCGGATGGCGGCCATGCTGCATCCGCACGAAGCCTCGACCCGGGCGGATCGGCGTCGCGATCACCCGGTCGGCGCGAACCTTTTCGACGCACCACGCCGCCAGCACCACGTCGACGACCGAGTCGGCCAGACCGATCTCATGGAACGCCACGTCGCCGACCGCCATACCGTGCGCGGCGGCCTCGGCTTCGGCGATGAGCCGGAAAATTCCCCGGGCCCGGGCCCGGACTCCCTCGGGGAGATCCGCCTTCGCGAGCCTCCGATCGATGTCGGCGTGCCGCGTGTGCTGATGCGGCGCGGGAGCGTCGACGACGAGGTGCGTTTCCTGCTCCGCGGGGTCCAACGGCGCCGCGACGGACTCCACGGCAGCGGAGGGATCCACGACCCGCAGGTGCGTGGCCCGCATCTGCGCCCGGGTCACGGCGTTGATCTCGACGCGCACCGCGGGCCAGCCAAGCCGCGCGGGCACCGCGGCGAGCTCCGCGGCGGTGACCAGCCCGGCATCCACAAACGCCGCGGCGAACATGTCCCCCGCCACACCCGAGACGCTCTCGAGGAACAGGATACGGCTCATCGCGGGGCGGCCACGGCCTCACGCACCGCCCGCACCACCTGGCACGCGGCGAAGCCGGCGGAGAAACCGTTGTCGATGTTGGTGACGGTGACGCCCGGCGCGCAGCAATTGAGCATGGCCAGCAATGCGCTCAGTCCGCCGAAGTTGGCGCCGTAACCGATGCTCGTCGGCACCGCGAAAACCGGCCGGCCGAGCAGTCCGGCGACCACGCTGGGCAGCGCGCCCTCCATGCCGGCGACGACGACGAGCGCCGTCGCCGCCTGCAGGGTGTCGGCCCGCGCGAGGAGCCGGTGGATGCCCGCGACGCCAATGTCGTAGACGGTGACGTGCGGGATCGCCATCGCGACGCACACCTCGGCGGCTTCCTCGGCGACCGGCAGGTCACTGGTGCCCGCGGCCGCAACGACCACGTGCGGCTCGCCCGGGCGCGGCGCGGCAGGCGCGGGGGCGTGCAGCGTGACCGTGCGGGCGGCGGCGTTGACCCGCGCACCCGGGAAACGGGCGGCGACCTCGGCGGATTTCTCCGGCTGGAGCCGCGTGATAAGGACGGGCGCACCGGCTTTGCCGGCCTCGGCCGCGATCGCGATGACCTGCTCGGCGGTCTTGCCCTCGCCGAAGATCACCTCGCCCAAACCTTGGCGCAGCCGCCGGTGATGATCGACCTGCGCAAAGCCCAGGTTGGTGGTGCGAAAAGGTCCGCTGCGCAGGTGCTGCAACGCCTCGTCGGCCGAGCGCGTGCCGGCGCGTACGTGATCCAGAAGCTCGCGGAGTTCCGATTCGCTCATGAAGATTTTGGCCGGCTCGTACCCCCGCCCGTCCGGTAGCCGGCAAGATCGAGCGTCACCCATGCGTAGCCGCGGGCACGCGCCGCCTCCTGCAACGCATCCCGGACCGTCAGAACGGCCGGCATCTCCGCCGGGTCGGCCTCGACACGGAGCCAGCGCGCGCCGCCGTGCTCGTGCAGGCGCACCCGGAAGACCCGCAAGCCCGCGCCACGCAGCATTTCCTCGAGGTCCTCGACATCGCGCAATTTCGCCGGCGTTACGGCCACCCCCGTCATGAGCCGCGAGCTCAGACAAGGGCTGGCCGGCTTGTCGGCCAAAGGCAGGCCGGCCGCACGCATCAACTGCCGGATCTCATCCTTGGTGAGACCGGCCTCGTCGAGCGGCGCGATGATCGCGTTTTCCTTGGCGGCCCGATGGCCGGGCCGGAAGTCGCCGCGGTCGGAAGCGTTGTAGCCGTAAGCGATCGCCGCGTAGCCAAGCCGCGCGGCGAGGTCGTGGCTGAGACGGAAGAGCTCGGTCTTGCAGTGGTAGCAGCGATCGAGGTCGTTGCGGAGATAGGCGGGGTTGGCGAACTCCGCCGTTTCCTCCCAGCGGTGCTCGGCCCCGACGAGAGCGGCGAACCGCGCGGCGTCCTCACGTTCGGCGCGGGCGAGACTCGCGCTCACGGCGGTGACCGCGAGGAGACGCCCGCCGGAGACGCGACGCTCCTGCTCGGCCGCCCAGAGGAGAAAGGCGCTGTCGACTCCGCCGGAATACGCCACGATCAAGCCCTGCGGCAACCGGGCGCGCAGCGCGGAACGCAGGGCCTGGTGCTTCGACTCGAGCGTCGCGGAGGGCGCGGCGGAGGTCAGCATGGGAGGGCGGGACCGTGCAGCGACGCAGCGGTCGAGTCAACCGGTGCCGCAGTTCAAACGGCACGCGGCGTGACGCCGATTCCCGGACGGTCGGGCAGCGTGATGCGACCGTCGACCACGGTCATACCGTCGAAGCAGTCGTTCGCGATGAGGAGCGCGCCGTCGAGGTCGGCCCAGTCGACGAGGGGCGACAACTGGGCGGCGGCGGAGACGGCGCACGACGTCTCGGTCATGCAGCCCAGCATGACCTTCAAACCGAGCGAGCGCGCGACGATGATCATGCGGTGCGCCTCACGAAGGCCGGTGCACTTCATGAGCTTGATGTTAATGCCGTCATAGACCCCGCGGAGCTTCGGCACGTCGACGAGCCGCTGCACGCTCTCGTCGGCGATCAGCGGCAGCGGACTGCGCTGCCGGAGCCACGCGGCGTCCTCGAGGCTCTCCTTGGGCACAGGCTGCTCGACGAAGAGCACATTACGGCCGGCCAGCCACTCGATCATCCGCAAGGCGCGCTCGCGGTCGGCCCAGCCTTGGTTGGCGTCGACGGTGATCGGCACGCTGGAAACGGAGCGGATGGCCTCGATCATGGCGCGGTCGGCGGTGTCGTCGCG
>JBEGJD010000622.1:0-16672 GCA_041184765.1 Verrucomicrobiota bacterium
GGCGCCCCGCTCTTGCACCTAGCGGGGGGCGGGGGGCCGGGGGGTTGGGTATGACGAACGGAAGCAGGAGCGTTAACGTGAAACGGCGCAAGGCCGGGCGCCGCGTCGATCCGCACGCGGGGATTGCCAAGCGCGCGGCCGCTCCTGCTACTGGCGTTACTGTTTTCGCGCATGTCTTCCGCCGCTTCCGCTCCCTCCGCCGTTTCATCCGGCGCCACCGCGCGCCTCGGCATCATCGGTGGGGGCCAGCTCGCGCGCATGACCGCGATCGCGGCCGCGCCGCTGGGGGTAAATGTGACGGTGATCGAGAAGGCGCCGCTCAGCCCCGGGGCGCAGGTGGTGCACCGCTCGGTGACGGGCGACTGGTCCGATCCGGCGGTACTCGCGCGCTTCGCGCAGGGGTTGGACGTGATCACCCTCGAGAACGAGTTCATCGACGCCGGACTCCTGCGCGGGCTGGAGGAGACGGGGGTGCCGGTTTTCCCGACGTGGGGCACGATGTCGCTCACGCAGGATAAACTCATCCAGAAGCGTACACTGGCTTCCGCGGGACTGCCGGTGCCGGAGTTCCGCGAGGTCGCGACACCGGCCGATGTCGTCGCGGCGGGCGGCGCATTCGGTTGGCCGCTCGTGCTCAAGGCCCGGCGCAACGGTTACGACGGCAAGGGCAACTTCACGTTGCGTTCGGCAGTCGATGTCCCCGCGGGCTGGGAGAGACTCGGCGGCGGCAGGGTCGCGCTCTACGTGGAGGCGTTCTGGCCTTTCCAGTCGGAGTTGGCCGCGATCGTGACACGCGGACGCAACGGTGAGTCGGTCACCTATCCGGTCGTGGAGACGATCCAGCGCGACCACATCTGCCACGAGGTGCTGGCGCCCGCCCCGGTTTCGGCGGCGATCGCCGCGCGTGCGGCCGACGTGGCGGGACGTGCGGTGGCGGCGGTGGGTGCCGTGGGGAGCTTCGGTGTCGAGATGTTCCTCTCGGCCGACGGCCGCCTCGCGGTGAACGAGCTTGCGCCGCGCGTGCACAACTCCGGCCACTACACGATCGAGGGCTGCGTGTGCTCCCAGTTTGAGAACCACGTGCGCGCCGTGCTCGGCTGGCCGCTGGGTCGGCCGGACCTCGTCGCGCCGGCGGTCGTGATGGTCAACCTGCTCGGCACGCGCTCGGGCACCGGACGCGCGGAAGGCCTCGCGGCGGCCCTCGCGATCGAGGACGCGCACGTGCACCTTTACGGCAAGGCGACGGCGGGCGCCGGGCGCAAACTCGGCCACGTCACCGCCCGCGGCCGCGACCTTGCGGAGGCGCGCGAGCGCGCGCGGCGCGCGGCGGCCGCCATCAGCTTCGGAGATTCCACATGAAAAAGACCCCGCGTCCCCTCGTCGGCATCATCATGGGCAGCGACTCGGACTGGCCCACCATGGAGGCCGCCTGGCAGGTGTGCACCGAGTTCGGGGTGCCCTGCGAGACACGCGTGGTCTCGGCCCATCGCACGCCCGACGACATGTTCGAGTACGCCAAGACGGCCCAGCGTCGCGGGTTGCGGGTGATAATCGCCGGGGCGGGCGGCGCCGCGCACCTGCCCGGCATGGTCGCCAGCCAGACCACGTTGCCGGTGGTCGGCGTGCCGGTGGAGAGCAAGAGCCTCAAGGGTCTCGATTCGCTGCTCTCGATCGTCCAGATGCCGGGCGGTATTCCCGTCGCCACGGTCGCCATCGGCGGCGGGCGCAACGCCGGTTTGCTCGCCGTCTCGATCGTGGCGCTGGGCGACGCACGGCTTTCCGCGCGCCTCACGGCTTTCCGCCGGAAGCTTGCTTCCGAGTCGCGTGCTCGCGGGCGCAAGCTCCAGGGCCGGGTAGCGGGCCTCGCTTGAACGGCTGACCGGCCGTATCTTTCCTTCCCGGCGAGCGTCTGGCCCGGTGGACGCAATCCCTCGCATGGATGAAACCGCGACGAAAGACTTGGTCGACCTGGTACGCCGCGCGCAGCGCGGCGACGAGGCGGCCTTGCACGAGCTCATCGTCGCGTACCAGAACCGGGTGGCGGGTTTCGTCTTCGCCATCACCAACCGCCGCGACCAGGTGGAGGACCTTTCCCAGCAGGTTTTCATCAAGATGGTGCGGGCCATCGACGGCCTGCAGGCGCCCTCCCAGTTTGAATCGTGGCTGTTCCGTCTCGCGCGCAACACCTGCATCGACCAGCTGCGCCGGCAGAAGCTGCGCCGGATCTTCCTGCCATTCGCGGAGGAGCACGAGAACATCGCCGAGCCGGCCGGGGCGGTGGACACCGAGGAACTCGACGCGTTGCGGCATGCCCTCGCCCAGCTCCGGCCGCAGGACCGCGCGCTGCTCGCCCTCGTGCAGGAGGGCCGGAGCCACGCCGAGATCGCTGTCGTCCTCGCGACCAGCGTGGCGGCAGTGAAGGCTCGCCTGCACCGGGCGCGGGAACATCTTCGTGAGCACTACCAATCCAATCATGAACCCTGAGGAGAAGGCCTGGAACGATCTGCGGGCCGCCGCTTCCTCCCGGCTCCGTCCTGGCTTCGCCCGTGGCGTCCTGCGGGCTGCACGCGGGCCGGGTGAGGGCGCGTGGGCCGCGCTGCGGGAATCCGCCGCGGCCTGCCTGCGGCCGGGTTTCGCCTCGCGGGTCGTGCGCGCCGCGCGCGCGGCCGCCGCCGGGCCGTCCTACGCCAGCCAGCTGGCCTTGAGCGCCGTCACCGCCGCCCTGTGCCTCGCCGCCGTGCTGCTGCTGCATCAGCGCAACCAGCAGCTGGCGGACGAGCGCAACCTCGCCGAGTGGCGCGCCATCGTGGCGTTTGCCCAGGAGATCGACGTGCCCGGCCGATGAGCCAGCGTGTCTTCGTCGCCCTGCTCACCGTCGGCGTGTTCGCCGCCGGTTACGGCGCCCGTCTCCTGACCGAGCCGGCGCAGCCGGTGCCGCCCGCCCCGCCCGGGCTCGCGCGCGAGTTCGCGCCCGCGGCGACGACCGGGAGCGGCGGTGAGCGGCGCCAGCGGCAACTCGATCGCGCGCGGCTCGTGGCCGAGATCCAGAAGCTCCGCCCGCAGATCGAGGCCTACAGCGCCCAGGTGCAGGAGATCGACGCCGAGTTCGACCGCGAATTCGTGCGCCTCCTGCGCGATGACCAGCGGGAGCGCTACCTCGCCAGCCAGCGCAAGTTCGCCGAGCGCGACGCGAAGCGCGCCGGTTCGCGCGAGCTGCTCTCCGACGAGGAGATCTTTCGCGAGCAGGACCGGTCCATGACGTGGGTTTACTGGAAGATCACCGTCACGCCGCGCCTCGAGATGCTGACCCGCTCCTGCCAGCTTGATGCGGCCCAGCAGGCCGAGACGCGCAATCTGCTCGTGCTGCGTCGCGCCAAGTTCATGGCGCTTTTCGATTCCACGCCCCACCTCGGCATCCGCCTGAGCGGGCTGGCGCCGCTGATCGAGCGCGTGGCGACGCCTCCGGCCGGGCGCTGAAGTCGCCGTGGTTTTTGGGTGGAGCCGCGCGCGGCCGCCCGCACAGTGCCGGCCATGCCGAAGTCGCCGCTCGCCGGTCTCAACGTCCTGCTGCTGGAGGACGACACGCTGCTGCGCCGGCGCCTCACCGGTTTCCTCGAGACGGAGAAAGCGGAGGTCACGGCGGTCAACACTGTCGCGGCCGCGCGCCGCGCGCTCGAGGACCTGCCCTTCGAGGCGGCGTTGATCGATGTGAACCTGCCTGACGGCCGCGGCACGGACCTCCTGCGGGACAAGGCATTCCCGCCGACGACCACGGTGATCGTGATGACCGCCGAAGGTGGGGTGGCGGGCGCGATCGAGGCCTTGCGGGCCGGGGCGGCCGACTACCTCGTGAAGCCCTTCGATCCGGAGGATTTCACCGTGCGGTTCGCGCAGGCGCGCCGGCAACGGCAGGAGCGCCGCGCTGACGAACACCGGCGCGGCCAGGAGAGTGAGCTCGTTTTCGGGCCCAGCCTCGCGGGCGTGAAGGAGCAGCTGATGCGGATCACGACCGCGGACCGTCGGTTGGGTGAAAACCTTCCGCCCGTTTTGATCGAAGGGGAGACCGGGACGGGCAAGACCGCCTTCGCGCGTTGGATCCATCGCAACGGGCCTCGCGCCGACCAACCGCTGGTGGAACTCAATTGCTCCGCGCTGCCGGAGTCGCTCGCCGAGGCGGAGTTGTTCGGACACGAGCGCGGCGCGTTCACCGACGCCAAGGCGGGGAGGATAGGACTCATGGAGGCGGCCGACGGCGGCACGCTCTTCCTCGACGAATTACCCAGCCTTGCGCTTGGTTTGCAGGCCAAGTTGCTGACCGCGATCGAGGATCGAAAATTGCGCCGAGTCGGCGCTTCGCGCCCGTTGCCGGTCGACGTCCGAATCATCGCCGCGACGAATGCGGATCTCACGGCGTTGGCCGCCGCCGGAAGTTTCCGCGCCGATCTGATGCACCGGCTCGACTTGTTTCGCGTGCGGCTGCCCCCGCTGCGGGAACGAGGCGAGGATATCATCACGTTGGCCGAGGAGTTGCTCGCGCGCATCTGCCGCCGCTACGGGCAGAAGAAGCCGGCCATTCCGGCCGCCGGTCGCCGCCGGCTGTTGGCTCATCGCTGGCCGGGGAATGTCCGTGAATTGGCGCACGAGATCGAGCGGGCGGTTGTGCTGGGGGGCGAGGAGGCGCTTTCCTTCGCGCAACTAGCGGCTGCGCCTGTCGCAGGAAGCGTCGCCCGGGACGGCGGCATTTTGCGCCCGGACTTCGTGTTTCCGGAATCGGGTTTCTCCATGGAAGCCGCGATTGACGAAATGGTCCTGCGTGCCCTGCGGCAGGCGAATCAGAATGTCTCCGGCGCCGCGCGGCTGCTCGGCGTTTCGCGCGATGTGGTGCGCTACCGCTTGAAAGCGGTCAGGCCGGAGAACGACTCTGGGGAAAATTCCCCGGCGGTCGGGGGTTGATGGGATAACTTACCCGGTAGCTTGGACTTTTTTTATCACGCCTAAAGTAACATAAAACCATATAGGAAAGATATTTATGGATCGTAATGGTTCTTGGCATGCAGGCTGCAAAGGGGAGCGCGTGTTCAGGAACTTTCACACTTTAGCCTGCGTAATCGGGATCGCCTTCGGCAGCGCCTCGATCGCCTTGGGCGCAGCGGCCCCCTCGGCCGACTCGTCCGCCAAAGCTCCGGCTGACTTGCAGAAGCTGGTCGAGCAATCGATCCAGCAGCGTGATCGTATGATTTCCGAGCACGATGCCCTCGCGCGTCAGTTGAAGGATGCGACCGAGGAAAAGCGGCGGGAGATCTACGAGAAGATGAACGAGCAGAAGAAGGCGTTCGAGGCCGCTCAGAGCGCCTTGCACAAACGGATCCGTGACGAGCAGCGGGCCCAGCGCTCCCAGCAGCGCTCGCGGTGATTTTTTCAGTCTAGCGTGATATCAGTCACAGGGGGCGGTCGCCGGCGCGACCGCCCCCATGTTTTTCCGATCGTGCGCGAAGCGTGAACATGGCTTGTCCGGCGGATCCTTGCGCCGCAGCCTTCGACGAATAATCGTCTTGAGAATTCCCATCGGAACCGCGCTCCCCCTTTTGCTCGCGTTCGCCTCGTGCGCGGGAGGGGCTTCCTCGCCTCCGGTTTCAGTTCCGGCCTTGCCCGCGTGGAGCACGTTCGCGGCCGTCGAGTCGGTCTTCGGCTACAAGGACAACCTGCTCCTGAGCTCGGCCGGCGAGGAGCGGAGCGCGCTGGCGCGGGGCACCGCGGAGATCCTGCTGATGCGCACCCCGACCCAGGCGTTCGAGTACTCCGCTTTCGCGCAGGCCGAGGGCACCCGGTTCCTTCAGGGTGAGACGGTCCGCAATGAGTCGCGTTTCTGGCTCCGGCAGGAACTCGGTTGGCGTCCGGGACCGCAGTGGGAACTGCAATTCCCCGTGACCGGGTATTTCGATGACAAGGTGTTCGATCAGTCCGACACGGAGGTCGAACGCCTCACCGCGGTGCTTCGGGTCCTCGGGGCGATCGCGGGCCCGAACCTGCGCTGGGATTTTCATCGCAGCGCCTGGCTGGAGGTGAACGCCGCGGCACAGCGCGACGTTTACGCCGACGGCAGCAACGACGGCTGGACGCGCCATGGCGGCCTGCGCCTCAATGTTTCGCTCTCCCGTGGTTGGGAAACCGGGGCCGGGGTGAACTCCCGCTGGCGGGCTTTTGATTCGCGCGAGCAATACTCGGCTTCCGGGCGCATCCTGCCGGGGACCTCCCTGCGTTCCCGCGAGGATGAGTATGAAGTACGGATGGCGCGAAAGTGGGGAACGGCCGAACCGTGGAAGGCCGGGTTCCGGTGCTCATTCCTCGACTGTCGCGACAACGGCTCGGGTTACTTCGACCGGCGTGAATGGCAGGTCGAGCCCGAGTTCGAGTGGAAGCCCGCGGGCTGGCGCCTGCTCCTGCGAACGGCCGCCCGGCGCGTGGAATTCGGGATCCAGACCGTCGGCGTCGGGCTCAATCCCTCGTCGCGCATCCGCGACGAATACGAGGCCGAGCTCCGGGTGGAGCGGAGATGCTCCGAGAAGTGGAGTATGATCGGCGGCTTCCGCTGGGAGCGCGCGCGCTCCAACGAGCGCGTCGCTTCCTACGAGGTGAACGAAGGCTTGCTAGGCGCGCGCTGGAGTTGGGAGAGATAGCGGTGCTCCCGCCGCGATGACGCCCTCCCCATACCCGCCGTCCACGCGCCTCCGGATGGCGGCCGCGGGATTGGGCCTCACGGTGCTTGTGTTCGCGGTGGTGGTGGGAGCGGCGACGTGGCGGCTGCGGGCCGGTCTGCGGGAGCAGATCCTCAACCGCGAGGCGGCGACGCTTTCCGCCGTCGCCTCGATGCAGCTCGATCTCGGCGCGGCCGAGTACGGAACCACCGCGGTGGGCGAAGTGCCCGGCGCTTTGCTGGTGGCGGTTCTCCGGACGGCGCGTCTGCGTGATGTCGCGGCGGTGCGGATCTTCGACGCCCGTGGAACGTTGAACTCGTCGGACGGCGTTCTCGGCGAACTGCCCCCGCCGGAACCGGCGGATTGGAAGCGGGTCGCGGCGGGAGAGTCCTTCGCGCGGCTGCTCCCGGGACCGCCACCGGAGGAAATCCTTTTCCCCGCGGCGGCGGCGAGGGAGGCGGGTCTGCTCGAGGCGTGGGTGTCGCTGCATCGGGGCGGGAACTCCTCGCCGGCGGGCGCGGCGCAGTTCCTGCTTTCGGCCGCTCCGGTTCGGGCCGAGCTCGCGGCGCACGACGACCGACTTTGGCTGCAGGCCGCGATCGCTTGGGCGGCCGGGTCGTGCGTGATCGTGATCGGGGTGGCCTGGGCTTTCCGCCGTCTCGCGGCCGCGAACCGGGAACTTGCCGTTCGCACCGCCGACCTCGAACGGGCCAACCGTGAACTGGTTCTCTCGGCCAAGACTTCGGCGCTCGGGGCGGTCGCGGTCCACCTGGTCCACGAGATCAAGAGCCCCCTCGCCGGACTGGAGCAGTTCGTCGCGGCGCAAGGAGCCGCCGGCGCCGACGAAGGAGGAACCGAGCTCCGGGCGGCCTCCGAACTCACGCGTCGGTTGCGCACCATGGTGAACGAGGCGGTCGGCGTGATGCGGGACGAGCAGGCCGGCGCCGCCTTCGAGCTCACCTGCGCGGAGCTGCTGGAGGTGGTCGCCTCGCGGGTCCGCCCCGAGCTCGCGCGCGCCGGGGTGAGTCTGGAGCCCGCGGGCGAGCCGGCCGCGCGGGTCGACGGTCGCCGTGCCAACCTCGCGATGCTCGTGCTGAAGAATCTGGTGCAAAACGCCGCCGAAGCGGCGCCCCGCGGCGGACGCGTGCGGTTGCGCGGCGGCGCGGGGGCCGATGGATCCGTGGAGTTTCTGGTCGAGGACGACGGGCCGGGTCTGCCGGAGATCGTGCGCTCGCGGCTTTTCGAGCCGTGCGTTTCCGGCAAGTCCGGTGGCACGGGCATCGGTCTCGCCCTCAGCCACCGGCTGGCCCGCCAAGCGGGAGGAAGGCTCGAATTGGTGCGCTCCGGCTCCACGGGAACCTGCTTCCGCCTTGTCTTGGACCGGGAGCCATGATTCCTGCGCAGCCTGCGCTTTTCGACGAAATCACTCGGGGCGCGGGATCCTGATTCCCGCCGACGCGGGCTGCTCGCGCATCCGGCATTCCTCCGGCTGCTGGCGCTCGCGGCGGGCGTGTTCACCCAGCGGCTCGCGGCGCAGGAGGGCTCCCAGCAGTGGGCGCTCACCTTGCAAGGATGGTCGGTTTCCTCGCCGGCGGTGAGTCCCGACGGCGCGACGATCTACGTCGGCGTCGAGACCAGGACCGCCGGCCGGCTGGTGGCGGTGGCGGCGGACGGCTCGGTGCGTTGGAGCATCCTGCGGCCGGACGGCATCAGCGCCTCACCGGCGGTGGGCGCCGACGGGACGATTTACGCCGGGTGCTACGACGGAAAACTCTACGCGATAAATCCGTCCAACGGAGCGATCCGCTGGCAGTACGACGCGGGTGCCTTCATCGTGAGCTCGCCGGCGATCGCGGCGGATGGCACCGCCTATTTCGGCGCGGGGGACGGGCGTTTGCACGCCGTCGACGCTCGCGGCGCGCTCCGCTGGACCTTCCAGACCGGGGATTGGGTCGAGTCCTCCCCGGCGCTGGGCGCCGATGGCACGGTTTATTTCGGTTCGCGGGACCGGGTTTTCTACGCGATCGCCCCCGACGGGCGGGAGAAATGGCGTTTCGCCTCGGCCGGCGCGATCACGGGTTCCCCGGCGCTGGGCGCCGACGGCACCCTCTACTTCGGATCGGCCGACCAGCGGATGTACGCGTTGTTCCCCGACGGACGGAAGCGCTGGGACTATTTCACCAACGGCAACATCCAGGCTTCGCCGGTGCTCGGCGCCGATGGCGCGGTTTATTTCGCGGCGCTCGACACGTCGTTCTACGCGTTGGAGTCCGACAACGGTGCCCTCCGTTGGCGGGTAGCGCTCAACACCAACAGCATCTCGACGGCTGCCGTGCGGGCGGATGGCGTCATCATTTTTGGGGCGGATGACGGGATCGTGCGCGCGCTCAACCCGGCGGACGGTTCCGTCCGCTGGCGTTTCGACACCCGCAAAGCCGTGCCCGACGACACCATTGATTCGTCGCCGCTGCTGACGGCCGACGGTTCGGTGTATTTTTCCTCGCTCGACGGTCGGCTCTATAAGCTCCGCGGCAACGGCCTTGGTCTTTCCGAGGTGTCGAACTGGCCTGCTTTCCGCGGGGATGTCCGCCGCAGCGGCCGCTCCCTGTTCGGAGCGGGCTCGGGGCGTCTGCTCAATCTTTCGGTTCGCGCCCCGGTCGGCGTCGGGGAGAGGTTGATCACGGGATTTGTGGTCCAGGGTGCGGCGGCCAAGGCCTACCTTGTACGGGGTGTTGGTCCGGGCCTGGGAGAATTTGGGGTGGCGGACTTCCTACCGGACCCCCGGTTGGAACTTTACGCGGGTGCCACGCGGATCGGAGGCAACGACAACTGGGATGAGGCGCCGCCCGGGCTTTCCGTGTCTGACACCGCCGCGGCGGTCGGCGCCTTCCCGTTGCTGCCGGGCAGCCGGGACGCCGCGATCGTCGTCGCGCTCCCGCCCGGTGCGTATTCCGCGCACTTGCGGGCCGCGGATGAAACCGTCGGGGTGGCTCTGTTCGAGGCCTACGATGCGATCGGCGGCGATCCGATCAGCCGGTTCCGCAATCTTTCCCTGCGCGGGCGCGCGGGGGTAGGGGATTCCACGTTGATTTCCGGTGTCGTCGTGGGCGGCGCGGGTCCGGTGAACCTATTGCTCCGGGCTGTCGGTCCCGGCCTCCGGCCTTTCGGGGTCGATGGGGTTCTGGAGCGCCCGCGGATCTCCTTCTACAACGGGTCCTCACTCGTGCGCTCCAACGAGGGATGGTCCGGAGTCCCTAACGCCGCCGATCTGGCGGGAGCGGCCCGGGCCACCGGGGCTTTCCCGCTGGGAGCGGGCAGCACGGATGCGGCTCTAACGGTGGTGGTTCCGCCGGGCCCGTACACCATTCACGTGGCGGGAGTCGACGGTGCCGTGGGCGAGGTACTGACCGAGGTCTACGTGCTGCGGTAGGGCGCCGGCGGTCATTCTCCCGAGGGGAAACTGCTTGCCACTGCCAAAGGGTGGAACGGAAACTGCACGGCTTCCCTCCCAGCAAACCACGCGGGCCACGGCCCGCTTTTTTTGGACGACATGGACGACAACGCCTCCAACGAGAACCAGCCCGCCGACTTCAACAGGATCGACCTGAGTCAGCTGCAGGGCTTCAGCTTCGGCACGCAATGGACCCAGGATAAGACGGTCCCGGGCGAGCGCCGCTCATCGGAGGATCGTCCGCGTCGCGAAGGTGGCGGCGGCTTTGATCGCCGTGATCGTCGCGGTTTCCGGCGTCCGGCCGGAGAGGGCGGGGGTGATGCCGGTCCGGGCGGCCCTGGCGGCCCCGGTGGCCCGGGGCGTCGCGACGAGGGTGGCGAGCGTCGCTTCCGCGGAGGTGGGCCGGGCGGTTTTCGCGATGGTCCTCGCCGCGAGGGTGGTCCGCGTGAAGGTGGACCCCGTGAGGGCGGTGGTTTCCGGCGTGGCCCCGGGGGCCCGCAGTTCGGCGGGCGCGGCGCGCCGCAATTCGGCCCGTACGAGAGTCCCTATTTCACCGCGACCTTCTATCCGGAGGATTCGAGCTTCAGCACCCTGGTGCAGACGATCCGCAAGTCGTGCCGTACCGTGGAGCTCTTCGAGATCGCGCGCACGGTTGTCGCCAAGAACGACCGGTTCGTGGTGGTGCTCGCGCACCGCGCGCCTGCCGGTGCGCCCGCTTCGGCCGAGTCCGCGCCGGCCGCGGCGAAGCCGGTTTTCCACATCTCGGTGCCGGACGGCATACCGTTCGATAGCGACGAGGCCGCGGTTGCACACGTGATCGCCAATCACCTCGACCGTTTCTTCGACCGCGCCGACGTCGAGGTTGAGGCCCCGAAGGGCAGCTACCAGGTCATCAACCGCTGCGGCGTCACCGGTGAGCTGCTCGGGCCGCCGAATTACCATCGCTACAACCAGATGGTGCAGCAGCACTACAACTCCCAACTTAGTGGCCGTATGGGTCCGGAGGCCTTCCGCAGCCGCATCGAGACGGTGCGGGACCCCGAGTTGGTGAACCAGTGGCTGGCCAAGATGAAGAAGGCCACCCGCTACACGTGGAAACTGTCAGCCGCTCCGGCCGTGCCTGCGGCGCCCGCCGCAGAGGCTCCGGTCGAGACACCGGCCGAGGCTCCCGCCGCCGAAGCTCCGGCGCCGGCGGCATCAGAGGCTCTTTTCTTCGACACTCTCGAGGACGCCCGCCTGCATCTGCTCACCCACGCGCGCGACAAAGTGGTACGCACCGCGGAGAACGCGCGCTTCGCCGGCCGTCTCCTCGAGACCCTGCCGCCGGGTGAGATCCGCCGGGCCGTGGAGGGCGCTCTGGAGCGTCAGCGGCGTTTCCCGCTGGACACCGCCAACGGCCTGCGCGGCCGGCTGCGTCGCGAGCACTTCACGATCTTCAAGAAGGGCTCCAAGGGCGTTTCCTACGTCTGCGCCGTGAAGCGGAAGTTCCGCGTGCCGGGTCAGACGTTCTCCGACAGCATCGGTGCCCTCATCGCCTACATCGAGGCGAACCCGATGGTGCGCGCCGGCGAGCTGCCGGCCAAGTTCCTTGGCATCAAGCCCGCCGCGGCCCCGGCGGAGGCGGCCCCCGCGCCGGCTCCCGCCGACGCCGCTCCGTCCGATGCTCCGGCTGCCCCCGTGGTCGCTCCCGAACAGGCGGCGCCGAAGGTGGAGGAGTTCAGCATTGATGACCGCGCCCGTCTCTCGCGGCTGCAGGGCGATCTGGTCTGGCTGGTGCGCGAGGGTTACGTCACCGAGTTCATCGATGGTCGTCTCTTCGCCCCGCCCGTCATGGTCGAGGCGCGCAAGAAGGAGATCGAGGCCGAGGAGCACGACCCGGAGAACTTCCCGGAGGCTCCCGCTTCCGCCGAGGCTCCGGCCGCCGAATCCGCCCCCGCGGAATCCGCGGCTGCATCCGAAACGGTCGCCGACGCCGCTCCTGCTGCGCCGGAGACTGCGCCGGAGGCCCCCGCCGAGGGCAATCCTCCCGCCGGGAACTGATCTCGGTTTCCGCGTTTCGCTTTCGCCAGCGGGGTTCGCTCCGCTGGCGATTTTTTTCACGCGCGGAGCCTGACGTGGTGAGCGTGCTCCGCGCCGATCGAGAGGTCGAGGTGCAGTGCGCCCGCGGGCAGCCAAGCCGCGACCTTCTCCGGCCACTCCACCGCAAGGCACCACGGTGGTTCCATGAAGTCCTCGATCAGCAGGTCCTCGACTTCACGCGCCGATTCCAGCCGGTAGGCGTCCAGGTGCAGCAGGTTGGTTTTGCCGCGGTGCAGCGTGAAAATGTTGAAGGTCGGGCTGGTGACTCCGCCGGTGATGCCTAGTCCCCGCGCCAAACCCTGCACGAAGGTCGTCTTGCCCACGCCGAGATCACCGTGGAGGGCCAGCACGGATCCGGGTGACAAGGCGGCGCCCAGCTCGGTCGCGAGCGAGCGCGTCTCCTCGGCCGAGCGGGTGGTCACTCCGGCGCGCAGCTTATCGAAAATGCTCGTAGCCATGCAGGGAGGAGAGAACCGGAGCACCTGTCCGACGGCGATCGCGTGGGAGGACGCGACCGATGCAGGTTAGCCGTATCTTTGGGAAACGCCGCCGCCACGCCGATTCCAAGGATTCGCGGTCGGCGCGCGCCGCGACCGAAAAAACCAACTCGTAGTCCTCACCCTCCGCGAGCGCGGATCGGACGGAGGCCCCTTTCCGCAACGGGAGCCGGGAAAAATCGAGCTCCGGCTTGGTTCCGGAAGGTGTGAGCGCCGCGAGGTCCTTCGCGAGGCCGTCACTCAGGTCCATCATCGATCGCACGGCCTTCTGGCGGGCGAGCCACGCGCCCTCGGCGAGGCGCGGGGTGAACGCGTGGTGGTGGCCGCTGGCGCGACTGTTGCCGAGCTCTCCCGTGACGTAGATCCAGTCGCCTTTCCGGGCGCCGGTGCGGGTGAGAACGCGGCGGCCCGTGGCGGCGCCGAGCAAGGTGAGGCTCGCGGCCAGCACTCCGGGCGCCTCCGCGACGTCGCCTCCCACGACAGTCACCCCATATCGGCGTGCGGCCGCGGCGAGTCCGCGGTAGAAACGTTCCAGCCAGCGCACGCGCACGCGCGCGTCGAGCGTGACGGAGAGCACGGCGGCGCGCGGCTTGCCGCCCATCGCGGCGATGTCGCTGAGGTTTCGTTTGAGCAGCTTGGCGCCGACGGCCTCCGGCGGGACGGTATCGTCGAAGTGGCGCCCGTGAATCACGGGGTCCACCGTGACGAGACCCCGGCCGGCCGCGGGCGGGAGCACAGCGCAGTCGTCACCGATGCCGAATGGGGCGCGGGGCGAGGTGTTGCCGAGCCAGCGCCGGATGGCGGCGATAAGCCGTACCTCGCCGAGGGCGGCGACGGAATCCTGGCGGCGGCGGGTGAACGGGTGCACGCGAATCAGGGGTCGAGCCCGGAGAAGATGACCAGGATCGTGTTCAGATTGAAGCACGCGTGGGCGAAGATGACGGTGCCGATGCGGCCGGTGCGCTCGTAGGCGAGGGACAGCACCACCGCGAGGGCGAGCAGCGGCGCGAAACTCACGAGCCCCTGAAGCGTCGGCCAGCTCACGTGGAGCGCGGCGAAGACCGTGGCGGGTAGAAACAGCGCCACACCGCGCGGCACGCGGCCGCGCAGCAAGCGGAATAGCCCGGCGCGGAAGACGAGCTCCTCGGCGACGGGGGCGACCAGCACGGCGAGCGAGATCATTCCGGCGAGCAGCCACGGTGAGCCGGCGTTGGCGAACAACGAGACGAGGTCCTGCTTGTGCACCGGCAGACCGAGCAGCTTGAGCAATTGTTCCCACAGCGAACCCGTGACAGCGATGACGGGTAGCGAAATAAGAAAGGTGAGGAATCCGTCGCGCAGAACTTCCGGCGCAAGTGGACGGGGGACGAAAGCCCGGTGCTCCACGCGGAGCCGGAAGAGCGCGGCGCCGGCGAGCATGCCGAGTTGGGCGCCGGCCCCGTTGATGATCATCGCCGCCTCGCTGCCCGCGCCGAGTCGCGCCAGTCCGGAAATCTGCACCGCGAGGAGCGATCCGGTGAAAGCCGCGGTGAGCACCAAAAAAAGGAACATGAACACGTCGATCGTGGGCCGGTCGGCGGTCGCCAGCGCCGGGACGGGCGCACTCGCCCGGGCCCCCGGGGAGAGGACCTGCCGCCAAAGCAGCAGGGCGCCGGCGCCGACGAGGGTCACCTCGAGGGCGCCCACGACGTAGGTCACGGCGGCGGGCATGGTGCGCGGAACGTGGCGGGGTGAACCGCGCGACGCAACGCGGCAAAGCCCCGCGGCCGCGGCCGTGTCTTCAGCGCGCGACGATGCGGCCGTCGGCGAACACCGCGCGCCCGGCGACCAACGTCATGCGCACCCGGCCGGTGAGCTTTTGACCGTTCCAGGGCGAGTTGGACGACTTGCTCTGGCCCGCGCGCGCGTCGTAGGTCCAGGTTTCGGCGGGGTCGAACAAGCAGAGGTCCGCCTCGGCCCCGGGCGTGAGCGTGCCGCCAGGCAGGTTGAGGAGCTGCGCGGGGCGGCGCGTCATGAGGTCGATCACGAAAGGCAGCCGGAAGCGGTTGCGGCGGACGAGCACCTCGAGGGAAACGGGCAGTGCGGTCTCGAGGCCGATGATGCCGTTGGGGGCAAAGTCGAATTCCTTGTCCTTCTCGTAGTCCGTGTGCGGAGCGTGGTCGGTGGCGATGATGTCGATCGTGCCGTCGCGGAGCCCGGCGATGATCGCGCGGCGGTCCTCCTCGGTGCGCAGCGGCGGGTTCATCTTGAAGTTGGTGTCATATGTCACGAGCGCCTCGTCGGTGAGGGCGATATGGTGCGGCGTGGCCTCGGCGGTGATGCGGACACCGCGGGCCTTGGCGCGGCGGATGATGTCCACCGAGTGCCGCGAGGAGATGTGCTGCAGGTGGATGTGCGCTCCGGTGTGCTCGGAGAGGATCGCGTTGCGCGCGACGATCAGGTCCTCGGCGGCGTTGGGCCAGCCGCGCAGGCCGAGGCGCGTGGAGACCACGCCCTCGTTCATCACGGCGCCCTGCGTCATCGAGTGATCCTGGCAATGGTCCATCACCGGCAGATCGAACATCCGCGCGTATTCGACCGCGCGGCGCATGAGATCGTTGGACTGCACGCAGTCGCCGTCATCGGTGATGGCCACCACTCCGGCGCGACGGAGCGAGCCGATCGGCGCGAGGGACTGGCCCTTCATGCCGACGGTGATGCAGCCCGTCGGGAGCACGCGCACAACCGCATCGCGCGCGATCACGTCCTTCATTAGCTGGATGGTGCCCGGGTTGTCGGCGACGGGCGACGTGTTGGGCATGCAGACGACCGTGGTGAAACCGCCGGCGGCCGCGGCGCGCGAACCGGTGGCGATCGTCTCCTTGTGCGTCTGGCCCGGTTCGCGGAAGTGCACATGGACGTCGATCAGGCCGGGGCACGCGACAAGGCCCTTGGCGTCGACTTGCCGCGCGCGGCGGCGTTCGGCGACGGGGAGGGAGTCGACGAAGCGGCCGTCGCGCACGAAGACATCGCCGATGGCGTCGCGCCGGGAGGCGGGGTCGATCACGCGGGCATTCCGGATCCAGAGCGAGGGCATGCGGGAGAAAGTGCGGTTCGGTTTCAGGCGGGCAATTGCTCGGGCCGGCCGCCCGCGCAGAGGAACAGTGCGGCCATGCGCACGGCGATGCCGTTGGTGACCTGCTCGAGGATCACGCTGCGTTCGCCGTCGGCGAGTTCGCTGTCGATCTCGACCCCGCGGTTGATCGGCCCCGGGTGCATGATGATGGCGCGCGGGTTGAGCCAGGAGGCGCGAGCCTTGTTGAGGCCGAACATGCTCGTGTATTCGCCGAGGGAGGGGAAGTGGCCGGCGGCCTGGCGTTCGTGCTGGATGCGCAGGAGCATCACGACCTCGGCGTCGGCGAGGGCGCCGCGGAGGTCGTGGCTAACCTTCACGCCGAGCGCGGTGAAGGAGTCAGGCACCAACGTGGACGGGCCGACCAGCGTGACGGCGGCGCCGAGCTTGGTGAGGGCGTGGATGTTGGAACGGGCGACGCGGCTGAAGAGAATGTCGCCGAGGATGACCACCTTGCGGCCGCGCAGGTCGCCGAGGTGCTCGATCATCGTGAACGTGTCGAGGAGGCCCTGCGTGGGATGCTCGTGGGCGCCGTCGCCGGCGTTGATCACGGGGATGTCGAGGATGCGCGACAGGTAGAGCGGGGATCCGGCGGCGGCGTGGCGGATGACGATCATGTCGGCCTGCAGGGCCTGGATGTTTTCGGCGGTGTCGCGGAGGGTCTCGCCCTTGGTGGTGCTGCTGCTGGCGGCGTCGAACGAGATGACGTCGGCGCCCAGCCGCTTGGCGGCCATGTCGAAGGCGAGCCGGGTGCGGGTGCTGGGCTCGAGGAAGAGGTTGACGATGGTGCGGCCGGCGAGGGCGGGCACGCGGGTGCCCCCGGGCTGAAGCGTGCGCT
>JBEGJD010000623.1:0-3549 GCA_041184765.1 Verrucomicrobiota bacterium
GCCGTCGGGGTGCAGCGTCGCCTCGACCGTACCGACGGGGGTGTCAACGCGCAGGCGGCCCGGTGCCACGCGGCCGAGGTGGGCGAGGGACGCGACCAGCCCGATGGTGCCGTGGCCGCACATGCCGAGGGTGGACACGTTGTTGAAGAAGATGACGCCCAGGTCGCAGCCGCCGTGGTGCGGCGGCACGAGCAGCGCCCCCACCATGGGATCGGAGCCGCGCGGCTCGTTGACCATCGCCGAGCGGTACGCGTCGAACTCGTCGCGGAGACGCGCGGCGCGCCTCTCGAGGGGACCGGTTCCGAGGTCCGGACCGCCCTCCAGCACCAGCCGGGTCGGCTCCCCGCCGGTGTGAGAATCAAGCACGCGAATCTTCTTCATGCGCGGGGCAAAGCTGGCCTGTGTCCGGATGCGCGTCGAACGGAAAGCTCCCGCGAAGGTATTGCCAGCGCGGTTCCGGCGCACATCGTCCGCCTCGCCGTCCGGTATGTGCCGGACCTCCCCGCGGTGGTAGCTCAGGTGGATAGAGCAACGGTTTTCTAAACCGTCGGTCCCGGGTTCGAGTCCCGGCCACCGCGCCAGGGAAGACAGCCCGCCATGGTGGGCTTCCTGATAGCCCGATCGGTGGCTCCCCCGCAAAACGGGTTGGCAACGGCGCGTGGCGGGTTGTTCTCTTCGTCCCCATGGCTTCGTCGAATCTCGACTCCCGTCTCACCGCCGCCGTCGGCTCGGGGCAATTGCTGCCCGCCGCCGCTGAAAACATCCGCGCGTTTCTCGCGGCCGGGTTGCCCGCTTGGGCCGAGGAGAGTATTAGCGAACTCGTCGGAGCGAACGCGTGGGGCGAGTTGAACGACCGTTTCTACCGCTTCCTCGAGTTCGGTACCGGCGGTATGCGCGGTCGCACGATCGGAGTTACGGCGACGACCGCCGAGCGCGGCGCGGGCGGTGCTTCGCCGGCGCACGCGGCGGTCGGCAGCAACATGCTCAACGACTTCACTCTCGTGCGCGCGGTCGTCGGGCTTTACCGCCACACCGCGGCGCATCTTGCGGGCCGGGGTTTCACGGGTCGTCCGCGGCTGGTGGTCGCGTACGACGTGCGGCACTTCTCGCGGCATTTTTCCGACTTGGCGGCGTCAACCTGGACGCGGCTCGGCGGCGAGGCTTTCGTTTTCGACGGGCCGCGGCCGACGCCCCAGCTGAGTTTCTCGGTGCGCTGGCTCAAGGCCCATGCCGGCGTGGTCATCACCGCCAGCCACAACCCGCCCCACGATAACGGCTTCAAGGCGTACTTCGACGACGGCGCGCAGGTGGTGCCGCCCCATGACCGCGGGATCGTTGACCAGGTGAACCTGGTTCCGCTCGCCGAGACGATGGGCTATCTGACGCCTAGCCTTCAGGGCGTCACGACCCTCGGACGCGACGCCGACGACGCCTATCTGACGGTGGCCGCGCAGGCGGTGCTCGACCCGAAGGTCTTTGCGAAGGCAGGCCTGAAGGTCGTCTTCACCAACATTCACGGCACGGGCGCAATCCACTCGTTGCCATTGCTGCGCAACGCCGGATGCGATGTCACGGCGGTGCCGGAGCAACTGGAGGGCGACGCGCGCTTCCCCACGGTAAAGTCTCCCAACCCGGAGAATGCCGAAGCGCTGGCGCGGGCAGTGGCGCTGGCGGAAAAGACCGGCGCGGATCTCGTGCTCGCGACCGATCCCGATTGCGATCGCATGGGCTGCGCGGTGCGTGGACGCGACGGGCGGATGGAACTGCTCACGGGCAACCAGATCGGTGCGCTCTTGGCGGATTACCGACTCACCAAGTACAAGGAACTCGGCTGGATCCCGGCGGGCGGCTCGCCGCGCGCCGCGATCATCAAGACCTTCGTCACGACTCAACTGCAAGACGCGGTCGGTCGCGGTCACGGCGTGAAAGTCATCAACACGCTGACCGGCTTCAAATGGATCGCAGCGAAGATCCGCGGCTACGAAGAGCGCCTGCAGGCGGCGCGCGGCCCAGGGTTCGACTACGAAGCGACGCCTTTCGCGGAGCGCGCGCGCCTGCTCCTGGAGCACAGCACGTTCTACGTCTTCGGTTGCGAGGAGAGCTACGGGTACCTGCCCAACGATCTCGTGCGCGACAAAGACGGCAATTCGGCCTGCGTGATGTTCGCCGAGCTTTGTGCTTGGGTGAAGTCGCGCGGCCTCACGGTCGCGGAGCACCTTGACCAGCTGTTCCTCAAGTACGGCTTCTACCTCGAGGGAGTCATCAACCTGTACTACGAGGGCGCCAGCGGCAACGCCCGCATCCGGCGCATCCTCGATTCGTACCGGAGCAGCCCGCCGCGGGTGTTCGGCGACGTGGCCGTGACGCGATTCCAGGACTTCGGGCGCGAACGCTTCGAGGACGCTGACGGAGAGGTGATCCCGGCGCAGGACCTGTATCTCGTCACCCTTGCTAACGGTTACTCGTTCGCCGCGCGCGGGAGTGGCACTGAGCCGAAAATGAAGTTCTACCTCTTCGCGAACGAGAAGGTTGCGACCGCGGCTGAGTTGCCGGCGGTGAAGCAGCGCGTGCGCGCGACACTTGATCGTCTGATTGCGTTGATTGAGGCCGACGCCAAGGCGCGGGCAGGCAGCTGAGCCGCGCGGCCCCCTGAAACTCCCGCGATGAAATCCGCCATCACGGTCACGCTCGTGCCGGAGACGCGCACGGGTCCGTTCGTCTTTTCCGAAGGGCTGGCCGATGCCTTCGCGCGGGCGGCGGCGCTGGGATTCGACGCGGTGGAGGTTTTTCCCTCGTCGGCGGCGGAGACCGACGGCGACGAGCTGGCGGCGCTTTGCGCGAAACACGACCTGAAGATCGCCGCGATCGGCACCGGTGCGGGTTGGGTGCGGCACCGGCTGCGCCTGACGGATCCGGATGCGGCGGTCAGGCGTCGCGCGGTGGATTTCGTCGCGGCGGTGATCGACCTAGCGGCGCGGTTCGGGGCTCCGGCGATCATCGGTTCGATGCAAGGGCGTGCGGACGCCCCAGTGACACGCGCGCAGGCGCTGGGCTGGCTCCGCGAGGCTTTGGAGGAGCTGGGGTCGAGGGCGCATGAGCACGGGACATTCCTGCTCTACGAGTTTCTCAACCGCTACGAGACCAACCTCTGCGTCAACACGACTGAGGCGGTGGAACTGGTGGACTCGTTGCGCGCGCCCGGCGTGCGGCTGCTTTGCGACCTGTTCCATATGAACATCGAGGAGGCCGACCTCGCTGCCGCGTTGCGACTCGCCGCCCACCGCGTGGGCCACGTGCACTTCGCCGACTCGAACCGCCGGGCGGCGGGACTCGGCCACACGGATTTCACGCCTGTCATCACCGCCCTGCGCGCGATCGGCTACACCGGTTATCTTTCCGCGGAGGTTTTTGCGTGGCCCGACGCACCGCGCGCCGCGGAGCAAACCATCGCGAGTTTCCGTCGCGTGACGGCAGGCGACTGATTTCCCAATCATGCTTAAGCACACCCTCATCCACCCCGAGATCTCCGAGGTCCTCGCGCGCGCCGGT
>JBEGJD010000624.1:0-3360 GCA_041184765.1 Verrucomicrobiota bacterium
GTCGCTCCCGGTTGCGTGGGAGAAGAGTGCGTTGATGAAGTGCAGGCGCCTGACGTCGGCGCGCGCGCGTTCCGGGGCGGGCACCTCAGGCCGGGGGCTTGCGCCCGAGGGCGCTGATCTCATCGACGAACTCGGCGACGTCGCGGAACTCCTTGTAGACGCTCGCGAAACGCACATAGGCGACCTGATCCACGCCGCGGAGGCGCTGCATGACGCCTTCGCCTATGGCTCGCGTGGGGATCTCCTTGTCGAACTGCGCCTCCAGCGCGTCCATCACATCCTCCACGAGCATCGTGATCTGCTCGGCGTCGACCGGGCGCTTGTGGCAGGCGGCCCGCACCGCGCGGGTGAGCTTGTCTCGATCAAAGTCCTCCCGGCGACCGTCGCGCTTGATCACCACCACGCCGTCCCGCACGACGGACTCCGTCGTGCTGTAACGGTAGCCGCATTCGAGACATTCCCGCCGGCGACGGATGGTACCGCCGTCGCGGCTGATCCGCGAATCGATGACCTTGTCCTCGACCGAGGTGCATTTCGGGCAGCGCATGGGAAGAGAGAGGGTTCTTCAGGAGACGCTGAGAAAGGCGTCCGGTTTCATGCGACCGCCTCAGATACCCCCGAGTTCCAGAAAGTTGCGCAAAATCTTGATCCCGCCCTCGGTGGCGATCGACTCCGGATGGAATTGCACGCCCCAGATGGGCAACTCGCGATGCCGGAGGCCCATGATTTCGCCCTCGGCCGTCTCGGCGGTTACCTCGAGCACGGAAGGCAGGGTAGCGCGCTCAACCAGGAGCGAATGGTAGCGCGTGGCGGCGAAGCCCTGCGGCATGCCGCGGAACACGTCGGTGTCGCGGTGGAGGATCGGCGAGGTCTTGCCGTGCATCAGGCGCCCGGCGCGCACGACCTTGCCGCCAAAGTAATGCCCGATCGACTGGTGGCCCAGGCAGACACCCAGGACGGGACGGCGCCCGGCGAAAACGCGGAGGATGTCGAGCGTCACGCCCGCCTCGCGCGGCGAGCAGGGTCCGGGGGAAAGCAGGACACGTTCGGGATTCAGCGCGAGCGCCTGTTCCGGGGTGATCTCGTCGTTGCGGAAGACGCGCTGCTCCACGCCCAGCTGGCCGAAGCACTGGACGAGGTTGAAGGTGAACGAGTCGTAGTTGTCGATGACGAGCAGCACGATGGGTCGCGGGCGGAGCCGATGAACCGTGAGAGGAAGGGGGATCGGGCGGGGCGCGTCGAACACTCTTTCAGTGGGGGCTCGTGGATTGACAGCGCGGCGGGCGCGGGAGGTTGTTGCCGGTGAAAATGTCCGGAGCCTTCGAACTTCTGCACACCGACACCGCCACGGCGGCGCGCCGTGGGCGGCTACGCACCCGGCACGGGGTCGTAGAGACGCCCATCTTCATGCCGGTGGGCACGCAGGGCACGGTGAAGTCAGTCACGCCCCGCCAGCTGCGGGAGATCGGGGCGCAGATCATTCTCGGCAACACCTACCACCTCGGCCTGCGGCCGGGCGCGCCGTTGATCCGGGAACTCGGCGGTTTGCACACGTTCATGGGCTGGGACGGGCCGATCCTGACCGACAGCGGCGGCTTCCAGGTCTTCTCCCTCGCGAAGCTGCGGGACGTGCGCGAGGACGGTGTCGCGTTCGCGTCCCATCTGGACGGCGCGCGGCTATTCCTCGGGCCGGCGGAGGTGATGGGAATCCAGCGCGACCTCGGAAGCGACATCGCGATGGTGCTGGACGAATGCCCGCCCTGGCCGTGCGAGCGCGACGCCTGCGCCAAGGCCGTGGCCCGCAGCGCGCGATGGGCACGCGAATGCCGGCGTATCGCGGAGGAGAGCGGTTTTCTTGCGGCGGGGCATCATGTCTTCGCGATCGTGCAGGGTTCGACCTTCGACGACCTGCGGCGTTCGGCGGCGGAGGAGTTGGGAGCGATGGATTTCCCGGGTTACGCGGTCGGCGGCGTGAGTGTCGGCGAGCCCGAGCCGGAGATGCTCAAACAGGTCGGCGCGACAACTCCGTTCCTGCCGGCGAACAAGCCCCGCTACACGATGGGTCTCGGCACGCCGCCGCAGCTGCTACGGATGGTGGCGCTCGGCGTGGACATGTTCGATTGCGTGCTGCCAACGCGGGTGGCGCGCAATGGCCTCGTCTTCACGCCCGACGGCCCGCTCAACCTCCGCAACGAGCGCTACCGGCGCGATCCGCTGCCACTGGTCGAGGGGCTTTCCAACTACACCGCGGGTTTCTCCCGGGCCTACCTTCGCCATCTCACGATGGCGGGCGAAATTCTCGGCTGCACGCTGCTCACGCTGCACAACCTGCACTTCTATCTCGATCTGATGGCGCAGGCGCGCGCCCACCTCGAGGCGGGGGATTTCGGGACGTGGCACCGCGCGTGGATCGCCCGTTACGAGACCGGCGCCGCGGAACGCCTCGCACGCTGAACGGCGGGAGGCGGGCGCGTCCCGCCGCCCGGCGCGTCGCTTGACTCGATCGGGCATCGTCCGTGCGATCTTCTCGCCCCTCGCCCCCGGGAACGCCGGTTCTCCGCTCCGCGGTAACTGCGTCTGCCTCCCTGATTTTTCTTCGCCATGAAATCACCCCGCCTCGTTCGGATACTTGCTCTCCTAACATTCCTGAACCTCCCGCCGCTCCTGCGCGCCGCCGCGGCCGAGGGCGTCCTTTCCGGTACCGTCAGCAACGCCGTCACTGGCAATCTGCTCGAGGGCGCGCGCGTCGAGGTGCCGGCCCTCGGCCTCTCCGCGTTGGCTGACAAGACCGGGCGTTACGTGCTGTCCGGCCTGCCCGCCGGCACCCACGAGGTGGTGGCGAGCTACGTCGGTCTCGACGCCGCGCGCGTGTCCGTGACGGTTGCCCCGGGTGGTCGCACGGTGCGCGACTTCGATCTGAATGCCGGGGTCTACAAGCTCGACACCTTCGTCGTGGCCGGCGCCCGGGAGGGGAGCGCCGCCTCGATCACCGCGCAACGCAACGCCGACAACGTGAAGAACGTCGTCGCGCTCGACGCCTTCGGTAACCTGCCGAACATGAGCGCGGGCGAGGTCGCGATCCGCCTGCCCGGTGTCGCCGCCGGTCTCGACGACGAGGGTAATGTCACGGGCCTGATCATCCGCGGCCAGGGCGCGGCCAACAACCGCATCACGGTCGATGGCGACCTGCTTGCGAGCACGGCCAGCCTGAGCCGGCAGTTCCAGACGCACTCGATGACCGGGGCGATGTTCGAGCAACTCGAGGTCATCAAGGGCCACACGCCCGACAAGTCAGCCGATTCCGTCGGTGGCACCGTCAACTTGGTTACTCGTTCCCCGCTTTCGATGCGCGAGAAGCGG
>JBEGJD010000625.1:0-4648 GCA_041184765.1 Verrucomicrobiota bacterium
GGTGTAGAGGGCGTGCCGGAGCGGGGAGCAGGTCGGCGCGGGGGTGAACATGCGTCGCAGGCTGATGCTTTCCGCGGCAAGTCGGTCGATGTGGGGCGACTTCACGTCCGGGCTGCCCGTGCAGCCGAGATCGCCCGCGTTCAGGTCGTCGGCGATGATCAGGAAGAAATTCGGCCGGGCTGGAGCGGCGGCGGGCACGGCTTCGGCGAGCGCAAGGAAAGGCAGGAGCACACCGAGGAGACGAACGAGGTTGGAGCGCATGGGGGAAGGTGCGGTGATTTCCGATTGGCGAACTCGCCGGACGTGAATCAGGGTTTCCCGATGTTCGATCCCGTCGAAAAGCTCAAGGAGTTCATCCGGCACCCCAGCATCTCGGCCGACTCGGCCGCCCGCGACGGCATGCGGGGCGCGCAGGAGTTTGTCTCGAACCTGCTCGGTTCGCTCGGCTTCCAGGTGGAGGTGGTGCGCACCGAAATGCACCCCATCGTGCTGGCGCACCGCGGCGGCGACGCCTCTTGGCCGCACGTTGTGATCTATGGTCACTACGACGTGCAGCCGGCGGATCCGCTCAATCTCTGGCGGACGCCCGCTTTCGAACCGACCATCATCGGCAACCGCATTTACGGACGCGGCGCGGCTGACAACAAGGGACCGCTGCTGACCAACATCGCCGCCGTGGCTAAGGCGCTCGAGGAGAACCCGCGGCTACCGCTGCGGATCACGTTTCTCATCGAGGGCGAAGAGGAGATGGGCAGCCCGAGCTTCCCGGCGTTTCTCGAGAAATACGCGCCGCGCCTCCGCGAGGCGGATTTTGTCTTCCTCTCCGACACGGCGTTGCCGAACGAGAACCAGGTCGTGCTGACCTGCGGGCTGCGTGGGCTAACCTTGTTCGACGTGCACCTCACGGGCGCGAAGGGGGACCTGCATTCCGGTCTGCACGGGGGTGTGCTCCGGAATCCGATCCAGGCTTTGGCGGAGATTCTGGCGACCCTCCACACTCCCGACGGCCGGGTAAACGTTCCCGGTTTCTATGACGAGGTGCTCGACGTGCAGCCGTGGGAGCGCGAGGAATTGCGCAAGCTGGGGACCGACGAGAAGGCCTATGCCGAGTTCCTCGGCATCGACGCATTTTACACGACACCCGGTTTCAATCCGTTCGAGTCCTCGCGCTTCCAGCCCACGCTCGAGTTCAACGGAATCGGAGGCGGTTACCAAGGCGAGGGCACGAAGACCGTCATTCCCAGCAAGGCGTTCGCTAAAATCAGCTGCCGTCTGGTGCCCAACCAGGAACCCGATGTCATAAAGCGGCGGGTCATGGACGCGATTCGCGCCCGGGTACCGAAAGGCATAAAGCTCGAGTTCGTAGACCAGCACAAAGGTGACCCCTATGTCGTGGTCCCTCCGGGGCGGAGTAACACCCCGAAAGACCAGTCGCCGGTGCTCGCGCGCGCGTTCCGTGCGACGGAGCAGGCGGTGGGCGAGGTCTGGGGCCGGCCGCCCCTCTACCTCCGCGAGGGGGGCAGCGTGCCGATCATCGCCTCAATCAAGAAGGTCACCGGACTCGACTCCATCATGCTGGGATTGTTCCTGCCGGAGGATAACCTCCATGCGCCCAATGAGAGCTTCAATCTGGATGTGATGCGCAAGGGAACCGAGACCACCCGCCGAATCCTTCATGCGTTGGCGGCCGGCTCGCGCTGATCGGAGCTGAGCCGTGGAAAAAAGAAAGCCGCGGGGTTTCCCGCGGCTTTTCGTTTTTGGTCGACGCGATCCCGGATCAGAATGCCTTCGGCGCGGCAGCGGATGGATTCACCACGACGAGGCTGACGCGGCGATCCTTCGCCATCGTGGCGTCATCCGCGTTCTTCGCGGCCTCAAGACTGCCCTTCGAGAGGGTCTCGAGACGGTCTGCCGGCACGCCGATCGACTGCAGGTATTTCCGCACGGCGGCGGCGCGGCGATCGCCGAGCCCGAGGTTGTACTCCGCGGTGCCACGCCAATCGCAATGACCCTCGAGGAGGAGTCGGTGCGTGGGATTCTTATCCAAGTACTCTTTGGCGATCTTCAGCTTTTCACGCTCGGAAGGACGCACGTCGGACTTGTCGAAATCGAACAGCACGGTCTGGGCCTGCAAGGCGGTGCGGTTATGTCCGTTGGGATCAAAGTCGGACCCGCGATCAACCAAGCCAGTCGTGTTCTGGCCGAAGGACGCATCCGCCGGTGCCGCCGGCCCGGTCGACTGCGGACCGAGTACGGTAGAGCCCGGATACGGACGATCGGGCTTCTTGGTGCAGCCCGCTAGCGCGAGCGCGGCGACGGCCACGGGTAAAACGAAGGTCTTCTGGGTGAGTTTCATGAGTGAAAAGGGCGCGGGGACCGCGGAGAGCTATGCTAGAGGCGTGGGTGCGGCCGCAAGGGTTTTTACGGAACGCCGGTCAACGGGCGGACGCCGCGGTGATGATTCCGTTTTCCAGGGCGTAACGGGTGAGGCCGGCCACGTCGTGCAAGTCGAGTTTCCGCATCAGATTTGTGCGGTGGTTATCGACCGTCTTGGCGCTGATCGCGAGCTTGGCCGCGATTTCCTTGGTGCTGTGGCTTTCGGCGACGAGTTGCAGGATTTCCCTTTCGCGCACCGTTAGCAGTTCACCGGCCGGGGCGGCGTTCGGATTGGTGACGACGGCTCTAAGCAGGGCCGCTACCGCGGGACCGAAATAAGTGCCGCCACGCGCGACGGTCTCCAGGCCCCGCTTGAATTCCACCAGCCCGGCGGTTTTCTCGACGAAACCGTGGGCACCGGCCTCGAGCATCTCGCGCACCAAAGCGGGGCTTTCGTGACCGGAAAAAACAAGAACCCGCATGCCCGGAAGCTTGGGTGTGGCGCGGCGCAAGACGTCGACTCCGTTCAACCCCGGCAGCTTGGCGTCGAGGACACAAACGTCGGGCTTCAAGTCGAGGCAGAGCTGAACGGCAGCTTGGCCGTCACCTGCTTCGCCCACCAACTTGTAGTCGGGCACGAGGGCTAGAATCTCAGCGAGGAGCTCGCGGATGGCGGTTTGATCCTCGATCAAAACGAGGCGCTTCATGGAGGGTAGTGGGTGGATTTGGTGGGTCGACTGGGATTCGAACCCAGAACCAACGACTTAAAAGGACGCTGCTCTACCATTGAGCTATCGACCCAGCGGGAAGGGGTTAAAGATTTTTCGGGCACCGGGGTTGGCAAGAACTTTCGCCCTCCGGGGCGCGTAATTGACCGGAACTTGGCGCCGGGGTATTCGTCCCAGGAGAAAAATTGTGGGAACCTTCGCCAACTACACGAATCAGAGCGAGGCGGAGCGTATGACCGCCAAAGCCCAAGAGGTCGCCCTGGATCGCGTGCTGGTTGACCGTTTCAAGAACGGCGACGAGTCCGCTTTCAACGAGATGGTCGCCCGGCACCGCGACCGCATCTACGGCATGGTCCACCAGCTCCTCCGCAACCACCAGGACGCGGAGGAAGTCACGCAGGATGCCTTCATCCGCGCCCACCGGGGGCTGGCCAACTTCCGCGGCGACGCCGCGTTCTCCACGTGGCTTTACCAGATCGCGACGAACCTGGCCCGCAACCGGTACTGGTACTGGTGGCGCCGGAAGCGCGACCGGTCGGTTTCCCTGGACGCTCCGGTGGGCGAGGACAACGACATGACTCTCGCCGATGTCATCCCCGCCGAAGTCGACTCGCCGGACGAGGTCACGGTGAACGAGGAGTTCGTGAACCGCATCTCCACGGGCATGGACAAGCTTTCCGCCGGCCACCGCGAGATCCTCGTGCTGCGCAATGTGAAGAACCTTTCCTACGAGGAGATCGGCACGATCCTCGGCATCTCGGTGGGCACGGTGAAGAGCCGCATCGCTCGCGCCCGCGAAAGCCTCCGGTCGAAGCTGGGGGAAGATTTCAAATGAACGACAGCGAGTTTATCGAACTCCTCAACCTGTACCTCGACCACGAGATCACGCCGGCTGACGCCGCCCGGCTCGAGGCGGAAGTCCGGGGTAATCCGGAGCGGCGACGCACCTACCTCGAGTATTGCCGGATGCAAAAGGCCTGTGCGCTCTTGGCCGCTGACTTCGCGGCGGACCGGCCCGCCGTGCGACGTGAGTCCGTGGCTGCGGGTTTTGGCTGGGCGGCCGCGGGATTCGCCTCGTTTGGCGTCGTAGCCGCGGGACTCGCCGTGGCGTTCGTGCTCTGGCAGCGGCTCCCGGTCGCCAACCCGGAGGTGCCCGCTGTGGCGTACGTGAACACCCCGACCGCCGAGGTT
Source organism: Verrucomicrobiota bacterium (assembly GCA_041184765.1). Lineage (GTDB taxonomy): Bacteria > Verrucomicrobiota > Verrucomicrobiia > Opitutales > Opitutaceae > ER46. Next base: position 4,296 of record JBEGJD010000625.1, read on the forward strand.
GCGTTGGAAAAAACCGCTGCGCGTCGTGTTATGGTCGCCGCCGCGAGCGACGCCGCACCAGCGCGCTTGCTCCTCACCGGAGAGACGCTGGGCCTTTCAGGCGGCCTGCGGATGCGCTCCAACGACAACCCACCAAATTCCCTGCCGGCGGGAGACGCGTTGCAGTGGCTCAGGAACTTCCAGATGGCTGGCGTGCCGGTGACCGATGCGTCCGCGACGTTGCACTTCAACCATTCCACCGTCCCCGTGCGGGCGGAGGCGCGCCAGCTAGGGTTGAAGGCGCAGGCGGAGGCGGCCGAAATGACCGCCTTCCGGTTTTCGAGGTAACGGCGATCAGCCGTTGAGCGCCCGTC